>CAZHFP010000134.1:4296-7107 GCA_964531065.1 uncultured bacterium | reverse complement strand
TGAGCCACTCGATGTTGTAGATGGGGCCGGACTCGTTGTCGTCGAAAAATTCCCAAACGCCGTGCTGGTTGACGCAAATTTCCATTTCGTCCACCACATTCTTAGGGGAACGCAGGCGGGCCGTCTTGCCCCAAAGGGCGTGCTGCCAAATGCAGAAGGTGCAGACGCCCACGCTGTTGGGGGAGGCGTCGGAAGCGCCGCAGCCGCGGCCCGTGAGGATATAGGCGGTGGGGCGAAGCAGGTAGGCCTCGCCGTAATCTTGGAAGCGGGTCAGGACGCGGTCAATGAAGGGAAGCGAATCCAGGGCGTCAGTTAATTTATGGGGGCCGGTGGTGAGGGTCTTGCCGTTTTCGTCCCGGTACCAGACTCCGGCGGGCAATGGGCCTTTGCCGGCAAGGTGCTCGGCAATGCCCCGGCCCACGATGTCGTAATCGCCGCCGGTCATGACGTAGTCCACTTTCGAGTTCAGGATGGATTCCTCGGGGAAATAGGAAACGTGGTCGCCCATCAAGGCGATCTTCATCTTCGGAAAGCGGGTCTTGAGCTCTTCAACATAGGCCCAGTGGCGCTTTACAACGGGAGCTTTTGTTTCCAGAAAAACGAGTTCGGGAGAAAAGTCGGTCAGGTATTTATCAAACTCCTCGTCGCTCATCCGGCGGTTGATGCCGTCCAGCCACAAAACCTCATGGCCCAGGTGTTGCAAGTTGGTCGCCAAGTGGCCGGGAACCAAGGGGAAAATACGCACTTCGAGCGTCTTGGAAAATTTCAAATGGCGGTTTTGGGTTAAGAGAGGAAGCTCGCCGTCCTTGCGGAAGGGAGGGTAGAGAATGGCGGTTTTCACAAATACACCTCAAAATAAATTAGGAATGCGGAATTAGGAATTCGAAGCAGGATTTTAGCAGAGGAATCTTTTAATTCCTAACTCCCAATTCCTAATTGCCGTTTAGCTATTGGACTATTCTACCCCGATAGTAATTAATCGTGTGATTCAAACCGGTTTTCAAGGGGACTTGGGGAGTCCAGCCCAGGACCCGTTTAGCCTTGGAAATATCAGGCTTCCGGCGGATGGGGTCATCCTGGGGGAGCGATTTTTTGATGATTTTGACGCCGGGCTTGCCGCATAAATCCAGAACCACTTCCGCGAATTCCCGGATGGTGGTTTCGTTGGGGTTGCCCAGGTTGAAGACGTCGCCTTTCGTTTGGGGCGAGGAGATGGCCTTCCAGAGCCCCCGCACCAGGTCGGAGACATAGCAAAAGCTTCGGGTCTGGCTTCCGTTGCCGTAAACCGTGATGGATTTTCCCTGGAGAGCCTGGTTGATGAAATTGGAAACCACCCGGCCGTCGTTCTCGTTCAAACGGGGACCGTAGGTGTTGAAGATGCGGACCAGCCTGGCATCCACCTTGAATTTATGGATGTACTCGTAAACCAGGGCTTCGCCCAGGCGCTTGCTTTCGTCGTAGCAGGACCGGGGGCCGAAGGAATTGACGTTGCCCCAGTAGGATTCTTTTTGGGGATGGACTTTCGGATCGCCGTAAACTTCCGACGTGGAGGCGAATAGAAATTTCGCTTTGTCTTTCCGGCTGACTTCCAAAAGCTGTTGGGTACCCACTGAGTTGGTGAGGATGGTTTGAATGGAATAGGTCTGGTAGCCGACGGGCGAGGCGGGCGAGGCCAGGTGAAATACATATTGTGCCTTGGGTAAGGAAGGAAGTTTTTTAGAGACATCGTGCTTGAGGAAGCGGAAGCGCCGGTTCCCCGAAAGGTGGGCGATGTTTTCTTTCTTGCCGGTGATGAGATTATCGATACAAAGAACTTCTTGGCCCCGGGCGACAAGAAAGTCGCAGAGGTGGGAACCGACGAAGCCGGACCCGCCGGTAACGATAGAACGAGTCATAGTAAACCCTCTTAAAATATTTTCACCACGAAGGACACAAAGTACACGAAGTACACCAAGTAAGGCAATTATTTAAGTGATGAAAATTGACAGACCGTTCCGAGTTTCTTGTTGTTTTGGAAAAAAACCGTACTTTGTGACCTTCGTGCGGTTCGTGATGGGAGTTTTCCTGTCGTTGTCGCACCCTGATCCTTTTACGGAAGCTTCACCAGTTGAGTGCCGGATATCTGAATGGCGGAAACTTCGGCGTTGTCGTTCATGCCTTGGAATCCGATGTCCAGGACCAGGTTGTCAGAGGTTATCGCGACGTCGTAGGATTTTGTCAAAAGGGAACGGCTGCCATCCGGCGACACGCAAAGGGGCACCAGATCGAATTGGTCCACCTGGCTTCCCTGCATCAAGATCTTGAAAAGGCGGCTTTCGCCCGGGTTGTGATGGCATTCAGTGAAGTACAGGGTGACGTGATAGGTGTCCGCCTGCGGAAGGTCAAACTTATAGTCCATGAACATACCGTATCGGATGGTGTCATAGAGGAGGTAGTCCTCAGGGTTAACGCCCCGCGGGGAACAGTTGCCGTTAGCGGTCAGGGTGGAACCAAAATAGCCGTAAGAATTTTCGGAATAAGGTTTGTCCTGGGCCCAGAGCCTGCCGTCCGTGGAAACCAGGGAGACGCCGTTCGCGTTGATCCTCATGACGTAAACGCCAGTCGGAATGGGGGTCGCGGTCGACTCGGGCGTAGAAGTGGGCTGGGTTTGTGAAAGATGATTGGGATCGTACTCGTACAAATCGTTTTTGGCGGCCGCGGGAACCCTTGGCCGCTTCGACGAATCCGATTTCGAGTGGGGTTGTAAAAAGTGGGTTAGGATAAGAATAATCAAGGCGATATTTAAAAGAAAAATAATCAATCGCATAAAAA
>CAZHFP010000134.1:0-4196 GCA_964531065.1 uncultured bacterium | reverse complement strand
ACCCAGACCATGCCGCCGAACTTCACACTGAACTTGCTGAAGATCGTGTGGCCCAGCTGGGTGTTGGTGACGAAACTGCGGCCCCACCGGTTGATAAGGGGAATCCGGCTCATGTAGTAAGCGATGGTTCCAACGAAATGTCCAAGACGATAACGCAGGACGCTCCACTCGTAAAGGTTTCGGCCCTGTTCCAGAATTTTCATGCGTTCTTCCTTGGGGAACTCCGGCGTCACATAGATGGGCTCCCGTGAATTGTAGGACATGTCGGTGAGGTAATTGGGATGGAGGATGGTGGCGTTGAGTTTGACCCATTCCATCAATTCCGTGCCGGGATAAGGCGTGTCGTTATAAAAGTTAATGAAACTGGCGGGGAGGCTCCGGGCGAACTCGAGGCTTTCCAAAGCGTCCTTGTAGGTTTCAGTGGGGTGGCCCACGATGAAATTGACGGAACAGGGAATGCCGGCCTTGTGGGTTAAGTCCACGGCCTTGGTGACCATGTCCTTGGTGAGGCCCTTGCGGATGATCTTCAGCAGACGCGGGCTGCCCGACTCGCACCCGTAAGAGATGAGCCGGCACCCGGCTTTTTTCATCCAATAGAGCAGTTCCTCGTTGACCGCGTTCACCCTCATGCCGTTGTAAAGTTCCCAGGTGATGTCCAGGTTTTTTTCCACAATCAATTTGCAGATGGCGATGACCCGTTCGGGGTGCAGGTTGAAGACGTCGTCGTTGATTTGGAAATGGCGCCAGCCCTTGGCGTGCCAAAATTCCATTTCCTTGACGGTATTCTCCGGGGTCCTGGCCCTAAAGCCGCCGCCCATCGAAACGGGGACCGAGCAGAAATTGCATTTGTAGGGGCAGCCGCGTTGGGTAATGAAAGGGATGGACTTGGCCTGGTAGCAAGGGAAGCGCTCGATGCCGAAGGAATCGTAGTCAGGGTAGGGAAGCTCGTCGATGTTGGCGATCAACGGCCGGTCGGGATTCTCAATATTTTCGGAACCATTACGCCAAAGAAGCCCCTTCACCTGGGAAAAATCCGGCTTGGGGGATTTCAGGGCGTCCAACAGTTCCAGCACCGTGTACTCGCCCTCGTTTTTGACGCACATGTCCACGTGGGTGTCTTTTAATACTTGAAGTTTTGAAACGGAGACGTGGGGCCCGCCCATGACAACCGGGGCCTTCGTGTGGGACTTGATGCGGTCCACCAGGGAATAAACATTGCCAAGGGAATAGCTGAAGGCGGTGATGCCGACTAAGTCGTAGTTTTTTTTCAAAAGCTCGGGAAGCTTTTCCGCTCCGTCCATGCGCTCGTCATAGAGGTCCACGTGGACGCCTTTGGATTTGAGGAACGAGGAAAGGTAGGCCACGCCCGTGTGGGGATGGCCCGGGATCGCGTTGGGATCCCCGAAGATGGAGCGCAGATTGGAAACGGTTAAAAGGACGCTGGACATTTAAATCCTAATTTCTAAACCTTTTCACCGCCAAGACGCCAAGGGCGCCAAGAAAGGCGAAAAAATAAAATGTTTAAAATTTTGTGTTCAGTCTTTTCTTGGCGCTCTTGGCGTCTTGGCGGTAAATATCTTTCGCCTGAAAGTTCTATTAGCTTATCACAGGGAAAAGCACAAAATCAAAAGGCGGGGAAAAGAGCCGTTTTACCGGATGGGAAAGCCGTTGCCCCCATAGGGGTTATTGTCTGTCTGGGTGGGTGTTGGTTTTGTGGGGATCGGAGTGTCCTGAACCGCGATGGGCTTGATCCGGATCACCGCGCCGTTTTGGTTGTCGGTAATATAAAAGCGGCCTTGGGTGTCCGCGGCGATGCCGTGGAATTTCGGCTTGTAATTAGCCGTCAAGATTTCATCCTTGGCGATCCATTGGCCGATGAACTCAAAACGGTGGTTGAAAAATTCCACGCGCCCGAAACCGTCGGTGATGGCGATCAGGCCGTCTTTGGTCATGGCGATCCCTCCCGGTTCCTTGAATTGATCCGGCCCGTCCCCAAACCATCCCTGGAAAGTGACGGGAACGCCGTTGGCGTTGAAGACCTGCATCCGGAAATTACCCGTGTCGGCCACGAGGGTTTGGTCGATAAAGTTCAGGGCGAAACCCTGCGGGTTGTTCATCAGGCCCGGGTCGGCCCCGAAGGAGCCCCAGGTGGAAATGTATTCCCCCAGGCCGCTAAAAATTTCAACCCGGGAATTGCCCGAATCCAAAACCCAGATATTGCCGAAATGATCTTTAGCCACGGCTCGGGGTAGGTTGAATTTACCGGTCGTGTTGCCCTGGGTTCCGAAACTGGAAAGAACCAGACCCTTTTCGTCCAGCACCACGACCCGGTGGTTTAGGGTGTCGGCCACATAAAGGTGGCGGGAGGGATGGATGAAGACGCCGGAGGGATGGTCGAACTCGGGGGGGTTGCGCCAGGTCGCGGAAGTGCCGAAGGCCCCGAACGTTTTATAGGGTTTGCCGTTTTCGTCCCAGACCACGATGCGGTTGTTTCCGGTGTCCGCGATAACTATTTTTCCGCTGGGAGAAATATCGATGCCCTCAGGCCCGTTGAGTTGGTTGCTGTCGGACCCCTTGGATCCCCACATGGCGTCAAAGGTGTAAAGTTTCGGGCCGTTGTAAGGAACCTCCGCGGCGGTAGGGGTTTCGGTGGGAGTGTCCGTGGGAATTTCAATGGCCGCCGGCGTGGGCGTGGGGATTTTTTTCGCCCAAAGGGCCGGGGGCAAGAAGCCGATGAAAAGAAATATAAAGAAGATTGGGTTCATATAGATTGGACGCGGATTGGCCGGGCGGGGTTGCGGGGTTAAAAGAGAATAGTTTGATTTCATTAATTTTATGCTAGCGAGGTCCCACGAGCCCGTCAAGCCTTAGAAAGGATTGGCCTGTTTTTAGCGGACGACGGCCTTTTACCGACTTTCAGCCGCGCTTTGGCAGTTGATACAGCGGGTGGCCCAGGGAATGGCCTTTAAGCGGGTCATGGGAATGACCTTCCCGCAGACTTCGCACTGGCCGTAGCTGCCGGCTTCGATGCGGGTGATGGCTTTTTCAATGCGCTCCAGTTCGATGCGGTCGTTTTCCATCAAGGTGACGGACAAGTGCTGGTTCAATTCGCCCGATCCGTGGTCGGCCATGTCGCCGGGAACATTCTGGTTGTCGGCGATTTCCTCGCGAAGATCCTGTTCCAAGTGGTTGACCTGGCCGGTGATCTCGCTACGGCGGTCCTGCAATTTTCTCAAAAGGGGCTGGAAAGCCGGATCAATACGGACTTTTTTCTTGGGGGCCTTCGTGATCATGATGGCCTTGGTGGAAATCCTTAAAGCGGTCTTCTTAGCCGCGGGTTTGGCCTTCGCGGTTTTTTTTGCGGGTGATTTTTTCTTGGATTTGGCCATGGCTGCCTCCGATATGGATGCTTTTTTTTTATGGGGTCATCGAGTGACAGGGCGTTGAAAAGGATAGAAGATTAACGAAGGGCTTAAAAACTGTCAAGAATAAAGGGGGTTTGCCGCGGGGGACCGGCGCGGCCTGAAGATTTGGAAAATATCATGAAAAGAAAGGAAAAGGGCCCGACTCATTTTGGGAATCCCCCTGGGAGAGACCGGGGAATAATCCTATACTGGTCAAGGATTTAACCTTCGCTGATTCACGAGGTGAAATATGGCACTGTGGATTGTTTTGGGAGCGCTGGTATTTTTAGTGTTGTTTTTAATTTCCGTCTATAACTCGCTGGTTCGGTACCGGGTGGAAGTCGACAATTCCTGGAGCCAAATTGATGTTCAATTGAAGCGCCGCCACGACTTGATTCCCAATTTGGTGGAAACGGTCAAGGGTGTGATGAATTTTGAGAAAGACACCTTGACCCAAGTGATGGAAGCCAGGGCTAAAGCGGTGGGCGCGGGGAATATGCCCGACCGGCTCCAAGCCGAAAACCAGATTACCACGGGCCTGGGCCGCTTGATGGCGGTTTGGGAAAATTATCCGTCTTTAAAATCCAATCAAAACGCCTCCCAGCTCCAGGAGGAATTAACCTCCACCGAAAATAAAATCGCCTATGTCCGGGGCCATTACAACGATGTGGTAGCCAATTACAACGCCCAGACCCAGCAGTTTCCATCCAGTCTGGTGGCGGGTTCCCTTGGTTTCCAGCCGAGGGATTTCCTCAAGGCGGCCGACACGGACAAGGAAGTCCCGCAAGTTAA
>CAZHFP010000133.1:0-7151 GCA_964531065.1 uncultured bacterium | reverse complement strand
CTCTCCTATGGGGTGGACGGCTTGAGGACGGCTTTGGGGCAGCCTTCCTTTTATGGATTGGGAACGGATTTGGCCGTACTAAGCCTTTGCTCCGCCCTTTTGATGGCCGTGGGGAGCTACCTTTTCTCGAAGATACAAATCTAAACAACTTCAGCTAAAATTTTCATTTCGTGGATTGCCGTGCGCTTGACTGGATCCGAGTCAGTCTGATCGAACTTTTTTTCATTTTGATAAAGGTCAGTTCACGTTTTCTATTCCCCTGGATTTGGGTAAAAAATACCCACTGCTCAAATTCTGACCACGTTCGAACCTTTTAAAACTTAAAGCCGCCTTTAAATCTGGCTTTATTGTCTAGAATGTTGGCACGACTGTTGCGATTAGACTTGGGAGATAATGCCGCGAACCCGTTTCTGTTTCCGAGAAGGTCCCCCAAAGAGTTTAAAATAGTGGGCAGTTAAAGGAGCCGGTATGAGACTCTCGGTTAACTATTTTTGGACTTTCAAATTTCTGGCCGTGGCGGCTTTGGTCGCTGGTTTTGGATTATTTCAAGAGAGGGTTTGCTCCGCCGCCGAGCCTTCCCATCCCAAGGATACCTCGACTCCCGAAGCGGTAACGAGTCCCGCCGGAGATTTAACCAATGCCAGCCTGGAAAGTCTGATGGGAATGGACGTGGTGGTAACCTCCTCGTCGAAAAAAGCCGAAAGCCTCCGGTACGCGACCGCGGCCCTCTTTGTCATCTCCCAAGAAGATATTAAACGAAGCGGTTTTACGCACCTTGCCGACTTAATGCGGATGGTGCCGGGGGTACAAGTCGCCAGTCAAAGCGCCAACGAGTGGGCCATCAGCGCCCGGGGTTTTAACAGCCAATACAACAACAAAATGTTGGTTTTGGTGGATGGACGAAGCGTTTATGACCCCATCCTGGGTGGAGTCTATTGGAACCAGTTAGATCTCCCCTTGGAGGATATTGATCATATTGAAGTAATCCGGGGTTCGGGCGGTACGCTTTGGGGTTCTAACGCGGTGAACGGCATCGTTAACATCATCACCAAAGATTCGAAAGTCACCCAAGGACTTTACCTCTCTGAGGCCCTGGGAACCTCCGTTGAGAATCTCACTTCCGCCCGGTATGGCGGCAAGTTAGCCGATGATTTTTATTACCGGGTTTACGGACAGACGGAAAAACGCGCTCCTAATCTCAATCCAGCGGGGGGTAATTGGAATGACGGCTGGTACGATTTTAGGGCTGGATTCAGGGCGGATGTACACCGGGACCAAGACCAATTTATCTTCGAGGGCGGGGCCCAAAAGGGATATTTTGATTATACCCGCTTGAACAATTCCAACAGCCCCAGCGTCAATCCCTTCACGCTGGCGGTGAACGATGATATCAATACACAAATCAACCAAAACGCCCATCTGTTGGGACAATGGAAAAGGAGTTTTGAGGATAACTCGGAGATACAGGTTTTGGCCTATTACGATTATGTCAACCTGACCACCGCCAACGACAGCCGGATCACCAACACGGGAGTTGCCGACCTGGAGTTTCAACACCGTTTCGGTTTGAACTCCTGGAATGAACTGACCTGGGGTGGAAGCTACCGGAATATTTCCGATCACTTTTATAATCCCACTGAATGGATTTACGTTCCGGAAGACCAGGACTTGAACATTTACGGGGGATTCCTGCAGGACCGGTTGACCCTCCTGGGCGACCGTCTCTACCTTACCGGCGGCGGTAAGCTGGAAAACAACCCCTACACGGGTACGGAATTCCAACCTTCAGGCCGTCTTTTGTGGACGCCCAATACCAAGGATAGTTTTTGGGGAGCGGTTTCGAGATCGGTACGGATACCTACCCAGGGCGCCGAGACAGCCAATATTTTTCTGATTGGGATTCCCGCTGGGCCTACGACTTATTTCGGCGGAGACATCCCCAATCCGGGGTTAAAATCCGAGACGCTCATTTCCTATGAATTGGGATTCCGCACCAATCCGACTAAGGAAACTTCTTTAGACATTTCCACCTTCATCAATCACTACGATCAATTGATCGGGTTTGGATATCCTAATGGGCCGGTCGCGACGCCCGCCGGTGGAACCTTCCTCAACTCAATAGCGCTTTATCAACAGCAAAATATGGGCAAGGGGGATATTTATGGGGTGGAGGCCAGTGTTAAGTTCGACCCAGTATCGATTGTGCACTTGGTTTTGGGCTATACCTACCAGAGTTACGATCAGAACATGATCAGCGCGTCCAACATCGAATTAGGCGCTGTTCCGCCCCACAATATGGTGAATGGACGCATAACTTATGAGCCTTTCCAGCGTTTTGAAATCAACACCGCTGTTTATTTTACCGATACAACATACTTGTATGACCCCAATACCATTGTCAGCCCCACCGAAGCCACCTTCCGTTGGGACATCGGAGCGACGTGGAAGGCCACGGAAAATATGGAAATAGCTGTTTGGGGGCAGGATTTAGACGGAACGGATTCGGAAACACTTCAATCTTACGGGATTTCCCCTGTTAATGTTGTGCCCAGCTTCTACGGTCAGTTGACCCTTCGATACTAACAGGGCGCTGAAAATTTATTTTATACCCTGTCTTCAGCCCTTGGGTAGGAGCGAATCGAATTCAACCCCTTGTTTTTAAAGGATGATTCGCGGCGGAAATAAGAAAAAGTCCGTTTTTGACTTTTTCCTCATTCTGTAAATGAACGAAAAGGCATCGGAATGAAAACAATACAACTAGCCGTCCTTTTCATTGCCCTGGGATGGCTTCTTCCCGCGTTTGGGGGGGAAGTCTCCGAATATGGGGTTAAGGCGGCCTATCTGTTCAATTTCGCGAAATTCGTCAATTGGCCCGATGGAACGTTCGCGAACGAGAAGGCGCCCCTCGTTATCGGCATCTTGGGAGACGATCCTTTTGAGGAGGACTTGGACGACGCGGTTGCCGGAAAATCCGTGAATCAACATCCCATCAAAATCCACCGTTTTGGAAATTTCAGGGCCGATTTAAGCGGTCAAATCCGAGGCTGTCAGATACTATTCATCGCTTACTCAGAAAAGAACAGGCTGAAGGAGATTCTAGGAGCCCTCAAGGGCGCCAGCGTTTTAACCGTATCGGAAATCGACCAATTTCCACTCTTTGGCGGAGAAATACTCTTTGACCAGGTGGGTAAGAGGATAGGCCTGGTGGTGAATCCGAAAGCCGCCCGCAAAGCCAACTTGGAAATCAGCGCGAAGCTTCTTCAGGTATCCAAAATATATAAGCCGGAGTAGCGCCGATGAAAGTTAATTTTAAAGACATGATGCTGAAGGAAAAAATCATTCTGGTCGCGGTGGCTTCCGCTTCCATTTCACTCTTGGCGGCTTGCCTGATGTTTATCGTTTACGAAAGAATGACCTTTCCGAAAATTATGTTGAATAACCTGGAGAACATGGCCCGATTGGTGGGGGATAACAGCACTGCGGCCTTGAGCTTTAATGATCGTAAAACGGCGCAAGACATCCTAAATACGCTGGAAACGAATCCACATATTCTTTTTGGCTGTCTTTATGACGCTCAAGGGCAAGTTTTCGCGGTGTATTACTCGAAAAACCGCGAATTTCGTCCCGCCCTGCCCCAGGTTCAGAAGGAGGGGAGCGATTTTTCGGGAAATTCCGCGCAGTTGTTTCATGTCATTTTGTCGGGACAGGAAAAAGTGGGCGCCCTTTATTTGGAATCGGATTTGAAGGAAATGAATTCCCGGTTGAAAAGCTACTCCGCGATGACGGGGGTGGTTTTGCTCTTTTCGTTTTTAGTTTCCTTCCTGGCCGCCACCCGTCTTCAGCGGTACGTTTCCGAGCCGCTGCGCCATGTGGTGGACCGCATGAAAGACATCGCCCGCGGCGAGGGAGACCTGACCAAGAGGCTGGATGTCATCGGGAAGGATGAGATAGGGGAAGTGGCGGAAGCTTTTAATACCTACGTCGGAAAACTGCAAACCGTTGATGAAATGAAGCTCGATCTTATTTCCGTTGTTTCGCATCAGTTAAAAACGCCGGTAGCGGAAATTAACGGCTATATTGAAAATATGCTGGAGGGTCTGGCGGGGGAATTGACTCCTAAACAGAAAAAATACCTGGACAGCATGCGCCGCATCGGTTGGGAAAATTATCAGTTGATTTCCGACCTGTTGAGCGCCTCCAAGATTGAACGCGGAGTGATCGCGGTGGATTTGAAGCCTCTTTCGATTAAACATTTGGTAAATCTCGCCCTCCGCGACTATCAGGAACCCATTCGGAAGAAGGGGTTGAACCTTGTTTTGGAAGGGTTGGAGGAGGACTTCCAGGTGACCGGTGACCAAGATAAAACGGTCGAAACTTTGAGAAATCTTCTTAATAACGCGATTAAATGCACGGATAAAGGAACCATTACGCTAAAGGTGAGGGCCGCTTCGGGTGTCGGTGTCATCGAGGTACAGGATACGGGCATTGGAATGTCGGAGGAAACCCTGGGAAGGTTGTTCACCAAAAGCCGGGTTCTGGGCAAGGAAGCGGGCCGCGCCGGGGCCGGGCTGGGTCTTTATATCGCGAAAAACTTCATGATGCTTCAAAAAGGCGACGTGATCGTTACCTCGGAGTTGGGAAAGGGAAGCTGTTTTAGGTTGGAGCTTCCTTTATTATTGGAGTTGGAAGGAGCGACGGTATGAGCGGCAAGGGAACCATACTTATTGTAGAGGACCAGGAAGGTTTTCGGAATGTTTACGAGGACGTGCTGACTAACGATGGTTATGAAGTGCTGTTAGCTGAGGATGGGCAATTGGGGTGGGATTTGGCCAAAGAGAAAAAACCCAACTTGATCTTGCTGGACCTAGGATTGCCGAAGCTCGATGGGTTTGAGGTGCTCCGCCGGCTGAGGGATGATCCGGAAACCAAAACCATTCCTGTCATCATCTTTTCCGTCATGGGTGAGCAAAAAGACATTAAAAAAGCCCTGGATATGGGCGCGAATGATTACACCGTGAAGGGGTTTTACACGCCCCGGCAAATTTTAAGCAAGATTAAAACCTTGGTCACCCGGGTGGAGACGAAAAATGGGGCGAACTCTTATAAAGTTCAAATAAAAGAGGATAAAACCGACGCGGACAAATTGCGGGAAGAGATAGGGTTGACCGGCGGATACCAATGTCCCAACTGCATGGTTGAGCTGGTCTTGGAACTCTTTCCGGATTACGTCCGAGAGGGAGGACACTGGTTTTCGGGCCGGTTAATTTGCCCCTCTTGCGACAAATCCTTTTAGCTTACCAGGGAAATCATCAAAAATACCGGGCTGGACAAGAATTTCGGAATCATTAAGCAAGAAAAACACCAAAGCGCGGCCAAGCCGTTGGAATTTTTGAAGCTAGTGCTGGTCCTTTCCACCGTCCTCCCTTCCGTGGATTGTGATAAATTAATCTTATGCCCGACCTTCCGCGCGCCATCATCTTTAATCGGCAACAAATTCAATCGGCGGTAGATTCGGTCGCCGAATCCATCCTCGTCTGGCTCCGCTCGGAGAATCTGTCCGAAGTAACCATGATTTCGATTTTGGAAGGGGCCAAGCCCTTCGCCTCAGATTTGATGGCCCTTTTCAAAAAACGCGCTCCGGAAATCAGCGTTGAAGTTCACGAAGTCCGCGTGAAAGGAACCGAGGGAACGGAACTGCTGAAAAACCGCGAATGGGATGGCGGTTTTTTGGACCCGGCTGTGGTCAAACGAAAGACGGTTCTCCTTGTTGACGACTTAGTGGATTCGGGGAAGACCTTGGAAATGTTGAGGGCGCGCGTCGGAACCATGGGCGCGGGGAAAATTAAAACCGCGGTTCTTTTGAAAAAGTTTGGGGCGGAAAGCGGTCCGGTGGATTTTTGCGGGTTCGACTTATTCTTGAAGCGGGAAGAACTTTCGCGAACCGGGTTAAAGGATTATTGGCTGTTCGGTTATGGAATGGATTTGAACGGGGAATTTCGAGAACTCGACCATATTGGATGGGTGGAGATAAGGTAGGGATGTAGTCACGGATGGAGCGTAAAGGCCCAAAATCCTATTTTTAAATTCTGAACTGTGCGCATGGAAAATATTTTTTTCCCCTCGCCCCTTGAGGGAGAGGGTAGGGTAAGGGGTGTCGTTTGTTAGTGTAACCCACCCTCATCCCGTCCTTCTCCCCTCAAGGGAGAAGGGGAGAGCATCTAACGCATGTCTTCTTGTATAAAGTTCGTCAGCCTTCAGTGATCGTATAAGCCACGCCTGGCAGGCGGCCTTTGGTCACTTCCCAACCGCTTCCGCGGCGTTCTAGGGACAGTTCCCGCAGCGTATTATCTTTCGGCAGAGCCAAGAGGCCCTTGGACTCAATCGCCGCGCCATAAACCTTCAGCTCGATTTTGGACCAGTCCATAATTTTTGTGGATTGTGCTAAAGCCAAATGAGGAATGACCGATCCCGCCTTTGCCAAAATCACGCAGGGAATTTTTCCGGCTTTAATATTGTGCCATTGGCCGCCCCGGTAAGTATTTTGGGTCTGGTAATCGACCCAGATTCCCGGCGGAAGATAAACGGTTCTTTCCGATACTTCTTCCATCAAGGGCGCCACCAGCAGGTCCGTTCCGAACATATATTCGTCCTCGATCAGCCAGGAGGTGGGGTCCCCGGGAAATTCGAAAAACAAGGTGCGCAGCATTGGAAAACCCTTTTTTGAGCTGTCGACGGCTTGGGCGTAAACATAGGGCATGAGCTTATATTTCAACTCAATCGAGAGGCGGAATTCATCCTGGAAAGATTGGCCATAGGTCCAGGGTTCCCGGGGGAGCATTCCATGACAGCGCGTATGCGAGGTCAAGGCTCCGAAAGGGGTCCAACGGCGGTAGAGTTCCAGGGAGGGGCCCTGCACAAAACCTCCGATATCGTGGCTCCAAAAAGAAAAACCGCACAACCCTAAGGACAATCCGCCCCGAAGGCTGGAAGACATTCCTCCGAAGCTGTTTTCGGCGTCGCCGCCCCAATGGAGTGGGAACCGCTGGCTTCCCGCCCAGGCGCTTCTGGCCCAGATAATATTTTCGCCCGTCACGGATTTAGTGACATCCGCCGCGGCTTTGTTATAGCGCAGAGGATAATAGTTATGCTCC
>CAZHFP010000132.1:0-7164 GCA_964531065.1 uncultured bacterium | reverse complement strand
GAGGCGGCCTCCACCACGAAAATAAATCCGACGATAAAAAGCAGGGCTTCCTGCTTGACCATAACGGCAATGGTCCCGATCAGGCCGCCCATGGCCAAGGAACCCGTGTCCCCCATAAAAATTTGAGCAGGGGTGGCGTTGAACCAAAGAAATCCCAGTCCCGCCCCCACCAGCGCGGCGCAGAGGACCGTGAGCTCGCTGGCGCCGGGCACATTGATAATTTTCAGGTACTCGCTGAATTTCACATTTCCCACCACATAGGTCACGACCACGAAAGCCATGGAAGCGAAAGTCGTGCAGCCGATCGCCAAGCCGTCCAGCCCGTCGGTTAAATTCACCGCGTTAGAGGAGCTGACGATGACGAGAACGGCCAAGAAAGGATAGAGGACCCCTAAGTCCAGCGGATGCTTCAAGAAAGGAAGAGTGATGGAAGTATTCAAGTGGAACTCGTCGGGCAGCATTGCCATGTAGCAGCCGACGATGATGATGGCTCCGATGATTTGAAAGATGAATTTCCAGCTTCCTGGAATGCCCCGGCTCTTGCCGGTGCCGACCAGTTTCCAAAAATCATCGATAAAACCCAAACCGCCAAACCAAACAATCGAAAAAAGAGCGACCCAAAAAAACTTGGAGTCCCACCGGACCCAGAGCAAGGCGCTGGTCATCAAGGCCACGAGGATAAGGATGCCCCCCATTGTCGGGGTACCGGCCTTGGCCGAGTGGCTGGCGGGCCCGTCGGTACGAATCTTCTCGCCCAATTGGGCCGCCCGCATCTTGGCGATCACGGCCCCTCCCAAGAAAAGACAAAGACCGAAAGAGGTCACCGCGGCGTAAACGCTCCGGAACGTGACGTAGCGGAAGACGTTGAAACCGATAAAGTGGTTCGCTAAGGGATAGAGAAGGTGGTAGAGCAATTAAAACCCTTTCAAGACTTTTTCCAATTCCATTCCGCGGGAAGCTTTCAATAAAACCGCGTCGCCCTTTTCCACCCAACGCCTCAAATAGGACCCCGCCTCGGCGGGATCGGGGTAGCAGCGAACCTTGTCCTGCGCGGGGTAGGACAATTTCTCAAACGCCCTTTTCATGCGGTCGCCCACCAAAACCACACTATCCAAGGGTGATTCCATCACCCGGCGGACGATCCTTTGGTGGGTCTCATTCGAAAAAGATCCCAGTTCCAGCATGTCGCCCAATACGGCAATTTTCCTCAAAGAGCCCTTTAATTCCTCAAAGGTGACAATGGCCGCTTCCATCGAGGTTGGCGAAGCGTTATAGGCGTCGTTGATGAAAAGGACGCCCTTCATATTCTTGATCTCCATCCTCATGGGCGCCTGGGGGACAAAACTACGGAGACGGTCCGCCAAGGTTTTGAGGGAAATCCCTAAGGCCAATCCTCCTGAAACCGCGGCCAGGGCATTGAGGACATTGTGGGTTCCTATCATTTGAAGCCGGGTGGAGGCCCGTCCGTTTCCCGTGTCCAGGATGAAATTCACGCCCAATCCATCGGGCCTTATCTCCCGGGCTTTCACCTGTCCAAATTTCAATCCGAAAGTCATCACGTTCGCGCCTCTT
Organism: uncultured bacterium; assembly: GCA_964531065.1. GTDB lineage: Bacteria > Oederibacteriota > Muellerivitia > Muellerivitales > Muellerivitaceae > PALSA-1180. Next base: position 5,592 of record CAZHFP010000132.1, on the reverse strand, counting down.
TCTTTAAGTAAAGAATCGTCGGCGTTTAAAATCCTGACGCCGCCTCGCCTCAAGCCACCCGCTACTTTCAATTTTTCTTCAGCCAGATGCTTCCGATCACGAAAGAAACCTAAATGGGCCTCTCCGATGGCCGTGACCACCGCCACATCCGGCCGGGCCACTTCCGACAGCCACTCCATCTCACCCGGATGGTTGATTCCCAGTTCCACCACCGCCGCCTCATGCTCTGGGTTCAGCTTCAACAAAGTGAGGGGTAATCCCCACTGGTTGTTCAAGTTGCCCTCAGTCTTTAAGGTCCTATATTTAGCGCCCAGCAAGTGGGCCGTCATATCCTTGACGGTGGTTTTGCCCACGCTGCCCGTCACCGCCACCACCGGCCCGCCCCACTGAAGCCTTTGCGAACGCCCCAACTCCCCTAAGGCCCTTGTGGTATCCGCCACCAAAATTTGAGGAAGCTTAGCTCCCGCAACCACCCGGGAAACCACCGCCGCCTTGGCCCCCTTGGCCGCCGCATCCCGTAAAAAATGGTGGCCATCCAACCGCTCCCCCACAATGGCCACGAACAGATCCCCCCGTTTCACCTGGCGGGTATCGTGCGAGACACCCGTCACCACCACCTCGCCGCCGCCCTTTACCAACCGGCCCCCGGTCAAAGCAGCGACTTCCCTCAAGGTCCAAGGCAACATCCAAATCCTCTTTCACCACCAAGGTCACCAAGTGCACCAAGAAAACCAAAATTCTTTTTTCTTATCCTTCTTAAATTTTTATCTACGCCTTCTTGATGAACTTGGTGCCCTTGGTGCTCTTGGTGGTTAACATTTCCTTTAACGTTTCTCTCGCCACTTCCCGGTCGTCAAAATGCTGTTTTTCGGTTCCCATGATTTGATAGGTCTCGTGTCCCTTGCCCGCCAGCAAAACCAAATCACCTTCTTGTGCCATGGACAGGGCCATGCGGATCGCCGTCCGGCGGTCTTCCTCCACCCAAACCCTTTTGTGTCCATTTTGGGTGAGCGGTTGGGGTATGCCGCGAAGAATGTCTTCGAGTATGGTTTTTGGTTTTTCGGTCCTGGGATTGTCCGAGGTCACCACGGTCATATCGGCTAATTGGGAGGAAATTTTTCCCATGAGCGGCCGCTTCGTGCGGTCGCGGTCGCCTCCGCAGCCGAAGAGAGAGATCAATTTATGCCGGCTCTTTTTCCCAATAATGTCCCGGGACGCGATCAAGGCCTGTTTCAAAGCGTCGGGAGTATGGGCGTAATCGACCAGCACGGTAAAGTCTTGACCCGCGGCCACTTCCTCAAAGCGTCCCGGAACCGCCGGAGCCTGCCTCAAACCCTCCTGCAGATCTTCCCAGGACATTCCCAGCTCTTTCAGGACCGCGATAGCGGCCAAAGAATTGTAAACATTGAAAAGCCCCGTTAAGGGCGCCTGAAAGGAACGGCCCTGAACCCTAAAGCGGATGGAACCTGGTTTGGTTTCAACTCCCGTCGCCTGGTAGACGCACTTGGCCTTGATGCCGTAACCCACCGCTTTGCCTTTCAATTGTTTCAGGAGCTTTTGGCCGTAAGCATCGTCGGCGTTGACCGCGCGGGTTTTGAGGGACTTGAACTCGGTGAATAGGCGGCTTTTCGCCTTAAAATAGTTTTTGAAATTTTTGTGATAGTCCAAATGGTCCCGGCCCAAATTCGTGAAGACGGCCCCCTCAAACTCGATACCCAAAACCCGCTTCATTTCCAAAGCGTGGGAAGAAACTTCCATGACCGACCAAACGCATTTTTGCCGGCGCATCTCGTCCAACAATTTCACAATGGTGAGCGCGGAAGGCGTGGTGTTGTTCGCCTCATAAACTTTAGAACCGATCTGGTAGGCAATGGTTCCAATCAACCCCGCCGGCTGTCCGGCCTTTTCTAGAATGGAACGGATGAGGTAGGTGGTGGTAGTCTTGCCCTTCGTTCCGGTTACGCCGATGGTTTTAACCTTCCGGGAGGGTTCACCATAAAAAGCATGGGCCAACCGCGCCAGGGCTTCCCGGCTGTCTTTAACGACCACCTGCGGGACATCCATTCCCCGCAAGGCGCCCCCCTCCACCACCAAGGCCTTGGCGCCGGCGCGGACCGCTTCCTCGGCGTAGGCGCGGCCGTCATGTTTGGCCCCCGGAATGCAAAAGAACAACTCGCCCGGCTGGGTCGTCCTGGAATTTTCGGAAAGACCCGTTAAATCGGGGTTGGCTTTGCCGACGATTTTGACGCCTTTTATTTTCACGAGGGAAAGAAGCTTCACGAGTTCCCTCCCACCGCGGCGGCCAGCTTGGTGACCGGTAGGTCGCAATTGACGTCGCAGGGAGTATTGATCTCAACGGTCCTGCCCGCGGGGGGGAATTGGTTTTTCACGACCCCTTCGCCCTTAAAATTCACCCGGACACCCAAAGGCGAAAGCAAGGCCAGGGCCTGGCGCTTGGTTTTGCCCCGCAAGTCCGGCATCAAACCGCGGGTTCCCGTTTCCGCCTGTGCTCCCAGGGTCAGGATAATATTCTCGGTGCTCTCGTCTTTTGGAAGCGGAACTCCCGCGGTCTCCGATTGACCAATGACCCTTTCACCCTTGCCCACGAATTTAAGCCCCAATCCGTCCCGATCCGCCAGCCACTTGCATTGTTCTTTTGTCAGTCCGGTGAAAGCCGGAACCGCGCGGTTATCCGCGGCCACCGCGATGGCGTTTTCCGGCTCGACCGCCGGCACCAGGTCATATGCCAGAGCTCGTTTTGCCACCTCTTTGAAAACAGGACCTGCCGTGTAGCCGCCCCAGTAAAGGCCGCGGGGATCGTCCAGCGAACAATAGATGACAAACTTGGGATTCTCAGCCGGAACAAAACCCACAAAAGAAGCGACATAGTTGTACCTGGAATAATGGCCGTTCATGAATTTATAGGCCGTTCCTGTTTTTCCCGCGATAGGATAGTTGGGAAGAGCCACGGCGGTCCCCGTCCCCTTTTCGACGACCCACTTCATCATCTCCGTCATGCGTTTGGCGGTCTTGGCCGTGCAAACCCGGCGGATTTTTTTCGGGCTGAAGGTTTTGACAGCGCCTCCCTCGGCATTTTCCAGACGCTTGACTAAATAAGGCTTCATCATGACGCCTCCATTAGCGATGGCCGCGTAAGCCTCGACGATCTGGAGGGGAGAGGTGGAAATTTCATAGCCGTAGGGAATCGTTGTCATCGATAACCCGCTCCACTTGTCCAAGGGGCGCAATTTGCCCGGCGCTTCCCCCGGCAGGTCGATCCCGGTCAAATCCCCGAAACCGAATTTCTTGCAATAACGGTAGAGGTTTTTTTCGCCGAGCTTGGCGCCCACCTTTACCATGCCGATATTGCTGGAGTATCCGAAAATTTCGCGGAAGGTCAGCCAGCCGTGGCTCTCGTGGTCCGAAACCACCCGGCCATATTCCGTCTTATAGGAACCGTTTTCGCAAAAGAACTTATCATCCTCGCTGACCGACCCCTCTTCCAGCGCTCCGACGGCAGTGATGAGCTTGAAAGTGCTTCCCGGCTCAAACTGATCATTGACCACCCGGTCCTTCCAGGACTCGGAAGAATAATCTTTGAAATCGTTCGGGTCAAAGGTGGGATAGTTGGCCAAAGCTAAAATCTCACCGGTGGCCGGATTCATCACCACGATGGAAGCGGCCTTACAGCGGTACTTCTCAAAAGCCTTCGCCAGTTCCACTTGGGCGACATGTTGAATGGTCTTGTCCAGGGTCGTGACGATATTCAGACCGTCGGCCCCGGCCTTGACCGACTTAAGGTCCGGCATGATGGTTCGGCCCCGGGCGTCCCGCTCGGTCATCTCAGAACCTTTTTTACCTGTCAAAATTTTGTTGTAGTAATTTTCCAGTCCGTTCAGTCCCTGGTTATCAATCCCCGTGAAGCCCAATACTTGAGCGGCCATCTCGTGATCGGGATAAAAACGGCGTTCTTCCCGGGTCGCCTCGATACCTTCCAATTTCATGCTCTCCACCGCTCCCGACCTTTCATAAGGAACCTGGCGGGCCAGCCAGACAAAGGGCCTGTCCCCTGAAATCTTGGAGAGGATGGAACCATAAGATTCCCCCAGAGCCCGGGATAGGGCCGCCGCGGTTTGAACCTTGTCCGTGATCTGGTTCGGATGGGCGGCGACATTAAAGAGGCCGATGTTCATGGCGAGCAAGGAGCCGTCCCGGTCCTTGATCATGCCGCGGGACGCTGAGATTTCCTGGTGGGTGAATTGCTGATGGTTGGCCATCCGCTGAAAGTCCCAGTGCTTGTAGACTTGGAGGTAAACCAACCGGCCCTCCACCACCAACGCGGAAATTAAAATGACTGCTTCCAAAAGGAGCAGCCGCCTCTGCATTTGGGAATAGCGGCCGAAGGCGCTCACTTTTTCTCCGTTTTCTTCATCGTGTTGGTCCAAAAGGTGAACCACCTGGGATAGAAAACCGACTGGTCATCCAAAATCACCATCTGGTCCGTGCGGGGAGTGGTCATGCCCATCTGTTCCCGGGCCACCTGCTCCACCCGGGTGAGGCTGTTGACATCGTGCATCTTGTACTTGAGGTAATAAAATTCGTTCGTCAGTTCCTGTTTCTCCGCCACGAGACTTTGAACCTCGTAGCCCAATTTCACGGTCTGCATGTGCTGCCAAACATAAAAAAAGAGGAGGAAGCTCAACGCCATCACACCCCAAAGGGTTCCCTTAAAATCCCGGCGCTTGACCGCCTTAGCCAGGCTTCCCCGCCAGAAAGTCCCGGCTTCCAAGGCTTCGCCGGCGTTGGCGAAAAATTGTTCTTTCATGGAAGGAGCTTCTGTGTCTTTCAAGCTTTTCCTCCCTGAGGCAATTTCTCGGCGACGCGGAGCTTGGCGCTGCGGGCCCGGGGGTTCCGATCCAGTTCCTCTTCCGAGGCGGTCACCGGCTTGCCGGTGAGGGTTTTGAGATTGGCCTTGTGGCCGCAGATGCATTGGGGAATGTCAGGAGGGCAAACGCAGTCGGTGCTTTCCAACTTGAAGAACTGCTTGACGATGCGGTCCTCGAGGGAATGGAAGGTGATGACGGCGATACGGCCGCCGGGCTTGAGGATGGAAACGGCGTTTTTGAGGCCCTTTTCGAGCACCTGCAATTCACGGTTGACTTCGATGCGGATGGCCTGAAAAAGGCGGGTTGCCGGATGTTTTTCGCCCGGCTTTTTTCCCTTATGGATGACGCTTTGGGCGAGAGCGGACAGCTCGCTGGTTGTCTCGAAATGCTTTTTTTCGCGGGCCCTCACGATGGCGCGGGCTAAGGCGCGGGCCTTAGGCTCTTCACCGTACTGGAAAATAATTTTGGAAAGGTTTTCTTCGGAATAAGTGTTGAGGACCCAGGCGGCGGTGTGGCCGCTGGCCGTGTCCATGCGCATGTCCAAGGGACCTTCCTGGTTGAAGGAAAAACCCCGGTGCGCCTCGTCAAGTTGTAAGGAGGATACGCCAATATCCATCAACACGCTGTTTACCTCGTCGACCGTTAGGTCTCTGAGCACCCACAGGAGGTCGGCGAAGTTAGCCTTGAACAAGGAGACCCGAGGGTC
>CAZHFP010000131.1:0-7216 GCA_964531065.1 uncultured bacterium | reverse complement strand
TATATCGCTGTGGCATGGGCCCGTTGAGTCGGCCCGGGAATCGTTGTGGAACTCCTATAGGTTTCCCGGTAGTAGCCCCCTTCCGGATGGGGTTTCAGGTCCAGCAACCGGATAATTTCATCGGTCGTCATACGCAAAACCTTTCACCACGGAGAATCATTTTTGCCACCGATGAACACGGATAAACACAGATTGGAATAAGCTTAGAGTCTTAACCCGGAAATTCATTTATCTCATCCGTGTTAATCCGTGTTCATCTGTGGCTAATTTAGCTTTGCCTTACTCTGCGTAACTCTGTTCACTCTGTGGTTAAAGGCCTAGTCCCCGAAGGAAATTCCGATATGGCGGGCCGCGCGGATCAGTTCATGGTTCAAGGGAACTTTCCGGCATTTCCCTCCAACCTTGGACAGGGGCACGGAGGACATTTTATTGTGATGCAGGGTCACCATCCGGCCGAATTGCCCCCTTCGAACCAGCTCCAGGGCATGGACGCCGAAAAGGGTGGCCAGGTTCCGGTCAAAAGCGGTAGGAGTTCCGCCCCGGACCACATGCCCTAAAATGACCGAACGGGTTTCAATCCCCGACTTGGTTTCCAAGTGATGGGCCAACTGCCGGCTGATGCCCCCCAAACGGACCCTCTCAACGGAAAGGGGATTAATGCGGTCCACTACCATCTTGCCGCCTTTGGGGTGGGCACCTTCGGCGATGACGATGATGCTGCTTTTTTTTCCCTTTTGCTGACGGGCCAGGATGGCACCCTCAACCTTTTTCTCGTCGTAAGGAATTTCAGGGATAAGGATGATGTCCCCGCCTCCCGCGATGCCTGACCCCAGGGCGAGCCATCCGGCGTAGCGGCCCATCACTTCCACGACGATCACCCGGTGGTGGGAGTCGGCGACCGAGTGGAGGCGGTCAATAGCCTCAGTGGCAACCGTCACGGCCGTGTCGTAACCGAAAGTCTGGTCCGTTCCCATCAGGTCATTGTCGATGGTCTTAGGGACGCCCACAATCTTAATGCCCATTTTGGAAAAACGGTTGGCTACCGTCATGCTGCCATCTCCGCCCAACACGATCAGGGCCTCGATGCCGAGCCGTTTGAGATTTTCGGGGATTTCCTTGCTGCGGTCGTAATAGTGAATTTTACCGGACTTGTCCTTCTCGATGATGTGGAAGGGATTGTCTTTATTGGAGGATCCGAGAATGGTCCCTCCCCTGGTCAGGATATTGGACACATCCCCGGACTCCAGGGTCTTCATCGATCGGTCCATCAGGCCTAAAAAACCGTCCCGGACACCGATCACCTGGATCCCCTGCCGATGGGCGGTCTTGACCACCGCACGGATGACCGCGTTCAGGCCAGGGCAGTCGCCCCCGCCCGTCAGGATGCCGATGCATTTCACTTTGGCCGTCATCTAACCACCTTTTTTTTGCCGCAAAGTCGCAAAGTTAATACGATGAAAACCCCAAAATCAAATTATTCGAATGAACAAAAAAACCGGTTTTTGGCTTCTTGTTTGAAAAAATATTTACTTTGCGCCTTCGCGCCTTTGCGGCGAGGGATTTTGATTAGATACTATTGAACGCCCAGCAGCTCAACGTCAAACACGAGCGTCGCGCCGGGAGGAATCACCCCGCCCGCCCCTCGGTCGCCATACCCTAAGTTGGCGGGAATGGTGAGTTTGCGTTTCTCGCCGACCTTCATACCGGCCACGCCCTCATCCCAACCCTTGATGACCTGACCCGCGCCCAGGGCGAATTGAAAAGGCTGGCCCCGGTCGACCGAGCTGTCGAACTTGGTGCCGTTGGTCAACCAGCCGGTGTAATGAACGCTGACCGTCTGGCCGTCCTTGGCGGTCTCGCCGGTTCCCTTTTTAAGCACCTGATACTTGAGTCCCGAAGCCGTGGTGATGGTTTTAGCCGCCACCTTCGCTTTTTTCGCTGCCGGTTTCGCTTTTGCCACTTGAGAAGCCTCCTTATTATCGGGTGTCACTGTGGAAGACGGATTGTTCTGCGCCTTCGCGTTCATCGCTGAAAACAATAATACCAATCCAATACCAGCGGCCAAACCCAAGACAAAATTTCGAAGCCTCATCTAAATCCTCCTAAAATAAAAATTAACGGTGCCGAACAATATGACGGAAAGTATACCCGAACGAATTGCCCATTTCATCCGAAGCAAAAAAGGGACGCTTCCGACGAAAGCTTGACGAAATTATTGAGCCCCGACCAATTCCACGTCAAAAATCAGGGTGGCGTTACCCGGAATTTTTGGTGGATATCCGCCGGGTCCGTAAGCCAAATTTCCCGGAATGGTCAGCTTTCGTTTTTCACCGACCTTCATGCCGGCAATCCCCTCATCCCAACCCTTGATCACTTGGCCCACACCCAGCGTGAATTGAATGGGCTGGCCGCGATCCAGCGAACTATCGAATTTCGTACCGTCGGTCAGTGTGCCGGTGTAATGGACGCTGACCATATGGCCCGCGGTCGCTACTGCGCCGCTTCCCAGCTGAAGGACTTGGTATTGGAGGCCCGAAGCGGTGGTGATGATATTAGGACCTGCCGCGGTGGTGGCTCCGGGATTAACGGCAGAAGTTTCAGTGGATGACCCCATTTTCGAACGGACAATCAAAAAAACGACGGCGGCAATAACCACGGCCGCGCCCAACGCGATCAATCGGCTGTTCATAGGGAATCCTCCGGGTAGGTAATGGAAACGGCGAGAGTATACCTTATCGGAGGTAGAGTTTCAAAAGGCACAAAGAGGCAATAGAGGACATCAGGGTTTTAGCGGAAGGCTAAAACGGTTTTGAGGTATCAGCCGATGACGGGCGCCACGCGGATATTATTCGTAACCTCATGCACACCCGATACGTTCCGGGCGGCGGCCACAATATCCCGCTTGGTGCTAAAGTCATCTACCGTACCGGAGAGCGTCACATGGCCTCCCCGGGAGCTGACATGGATATGCTCCCCCATGTTGCGGACCGTGCGGCTGATGGTCGCTTCCAGCTCGACATCTTTAGGATCGGAAACAAATGGATCTGCCATGGCAGGCCTCCTTACCTGTATAAAGAATACGACTCTTCCGGCGAATTTTCCACGGAGCTCGATTAACCAGCCCAATGGCAGCGCTAAAAGTGAGCTCCTTCCCTTTTTTCCAACCAGGGCAAAACCCGGATATGATTGGTGACCATCTGGACACCTGGAACCGCTCCTACCAGCTCCGACATCATCTTTTTCGATTCTACTCCATCCACCCAGCCCCATAGGTTGACATATCCGTCCTTCACCGCGACCCCGACCGTTGGGAAGGATCCCCTTTCTTGAATCGCTTGGAAAACCGCTTTTTCCAATTCAATATCATCCTTTGGGTTGTGCATTGTGAATACCGCCATGACACGCCTCCCTTTTTTAATCCAACCATTCGCGGATGGTCCGACGGCTCCATTTTGTCCCTTCCCCCCTTTTCCTAATATGATTTGGTTCATAGAAGAACAGGGTCCGTTGACACCCCTTGCCGCCCTGAATAAGATGCTCCACTTATTACCAGGGGCAAACCCTGAACCGCCTTAAGGAAACCATTTATGGAAAAAGCCCTTCACGTTGAAAACCTTTCTAAAAGCTACAGCCGCCGCGTGCGCAAACCCGGATTGCTGGGCGCCTTCACGGGCCTTTTTTCCAGCCAGATGGAAGAACTGCAGGCGGTGAAAAATATTTCTTTTTCCATCAAACGCGGGGAAAGGGTGGGACTGATCGGGGAAAACGGAGCGGGTAAATCCACCACCCTCAAGATGCTCACCGGCATCATCGTGCCCACCGGCGGCAAGCTGGAAGTCTTGGGCCGGGTACCCTGGAAGGAAAGGCGCCAGCTGGCCTTGAATATCGGGGTGGTCTTCGGACAGCGTCCCCAGCTTTTGTGGGACATCCCGGTGCGGGAAACCTTCCGCTTGCTTAAAACCATGTACCGCATTCCCGACGAGGTTTACCAAGTCACCTATCCGGAAGCCGTGAGGCGGTTAGGGCTAGAACCCCTGCTGGGGACCGCTGTGCGCCAGCTTTCCCTCGGCCAGCGCATGCGCTGCGACCTAGCGGCCGCCCTGCTGCACGCCCCCGCCATCGCTTTTTTGGACGAGCCCACCATCGGCCTGGACCTGTCGGTGAAAGAACAGGTTCGGGAATATATCCGGGACATGCAAAATCGTTTCGGCACCACTTTATTGATCACGACCCATGATCTCAAGGACATCACCGAAGTTTGCGACAGACTTTTGCTCTTAGATAAGGGGAAACTTCTTTTTGACGGATCCATCAAGGACTTTGTCCGGAGATTCGCCAATGAAAGCCGCATTGTGGCGGAGTTACACCATCCGGCAACGGCCCAGGCCCTGAAAAAAATCGCGTCCGAGATGAAAAGGCACGGCGGAAAAATTGTTTCCTCTGAGGGGCATAAACTCATCGTGGAATACCGGAAAGAAGGGGCCGCCCCGGCCCTGACTCAAATCCTCTTGAAACGTCAAAAGGTCGCCGATCTAACTTTGGAAAAAGCGGACATTGAGACTATCGTAACGCGAATCTACCGCAGGCCCATGACCAGTAAGGGGAAAACCCTGTCATGAGGCCCCTGCAAACCCCGCTTACTCCCATTGAGCTTTTCAAAAGTTATCTTTCCCTTTTTGTGCGGGCACTGAAGGCCAACTTCGCTTACCGGGCATCGACCGTCACCTCCCTGATTACCGCCGTTTTCATGTACGCGGTTCCCCTGTTGGTTTGGCGCCAGGTTTATGCCCAAAATCCCAACATCGCCATTTCTAAAGCCAAGATGTTTCCTTATTTGCTTTTGGCCTGCTGTGTCAACTACGCGCTGGGCATGAGTGTAGAGTTTAGGATCGGCCAGCGGATCCGAAGCGGCCTGATCGCCACCGATCTTTTAAAACCCATCGATTTTCAGCTTTCCCAGGGAATCCAATCGGTCAGCGACGGTCTGTTTAACGGCGCTTTAGGCATGGTTGTTTTCTTTTGCGGGTATATCATCCTGGGTTCCAATATTTTTCCAGCCAGCGCCTTATCTTTTGGACTTTTTATTGTCAGCTTTCTATTAGCATTTTTGATTCAATATTTCATTTGCTTCGTCTTTGTCCAGGGTGCTTTTTACACCTATAGCGGCTACGGCATCTTCGCGGCCCGCGGGGCCCTGCACCAAACCTTTTCAGGCATGGCCGCACCGCTCGCCCTCTATCCGCCTTTTCTAAAAACCGCTGGAGAATGGCTTCCCTTCCGCCACACGATCTACACGCCCGTGTCCATTTATATGGGCTGGGCTCAAGACGCGGAGGCTTTCAGCCTCATCCTTCAACAAGCGGTATGGGTTTTGGGCCTTTGGGCCCTGGGGAAAATTCTTATGGTGCAGTCGCTGAAACAGCTCGAAGTTCAGGGGGGGTAAAGGCCGCCCTCCGTCTTTCGTCGTCCGCTCTCCGCAACGGAAAGAAAACAGAAACAAAAACCAGCATAAGGTTTAACTGAATGTTTGCGGATGACAGAGAGCGGAAGACGGATGACGATCAAGAACATTTGACGCAAACATTAATTTCAAGCGAGAGGTTGGTAGCGTGGATACACTAAAACTATACTGGATGGCTTTTAACACCTCGCTGCAAGCCAAGTTTGAATACCGGGTGGATTTCATCCTGGGGGTGGTCACCTCCTGCATGCTGCAACTGGCGGCCCTGGCGTTCCTATTGGTGATCTTTCATCAGACCCCGGGTTTAAACGGCTGGACCACCGAACAAGTGGTCCTATTATTCGGATTGGTCGCGGCTTCGCTGGGAACTTCCGAACTGCTTTTTAATCATATCTGGATGCTGCCCTATTACGTGGTGATGGGAGAATTGGACCGGCTGATGACCTATCCGGTGGACTCCCTTTACTTTCTTCTCATCACCCGCCCCGAACTTCACGCCTTTGGAAATTTGATTACCGGGTTCACCCTAGCTTCGATGGCGCTTATCCGGCTCCAGGCCCCCTGGTATGACTGGGTCCTTCTGCCTATTTTCGTAATCTTCGGATCCTTGATTTACACCTCAGCCCTGGTGATTTTCGGAAGTTTGTCGTTTAAGTTCATCAGCAACACCTCTATGCATTTTATGATTCCCCACACCCTGCTCCAGGCCACCCGCTGGCCCTTGAGCATCTATCCCGCCTGGCTTCAATACGGACTTTTGGTTGTCCTTCCCTTTGGCGCCTTTAATTTTCTTCCCGCCAGTTTTCTTTTCGGCAAGGATATCAGTCCTTGGACCATCCTGATCGCTCCGCTGGCGGTGATATTTTTTGTTTGGGAGGCCCGGCAGGCTTGGCGCTGGGGAGTCAATAAATACGAGAGCACGGGATCTTAAAAACCGCTGTCCGTCGTCCGCTCTCCGTCGTCCGCAAAGGACAACCCAAACCAAAATAAAAAAGCCCTGAAAAGCGCGAGCGCTCTTACAGGGCTTCCCAATGCAATATGACGGTCTATATTCTTTTTTAAAATACCGCTGGAAACAGAGTACTCATCCGAGCCTATTATTTCCCCGCTACTTACTAGTGTTTTTGGGGGGTGTTTTATTCCCCGAAAAATAAAAAACCCTTATTTATCAGTGATTATTTTATGACCAGCAATTTGAGGGTGGAGGTTCTCTCCGCGGTGGTAACCCTTACGTAATAAAGGCCGTTGGAAAGGGCCGAATTCCACTTATCCGCCAATTCAAGGACCACATCTCCTCCCGCCGCAACATGGGGAACGGTGAATTCCTCAATTTTCCTGAAGCTAAGCGTATAAACCTGAACCTTCACGTCGGAAACGATCCCTGTATTCAAGTGAATCAAAACCGGATCCGAATGCTTAACCGGGTTGGGGTATAGAACTGGGGCTTGATGGTTGGCAGTTGGGACCGGAGTTGATTGCGGCAAAACCACCGCCCACCAAGAAAAATGGTCCGTCACGACCGTAACCGTTTGTGTAGAGGTATTAACGATGGTGGGAAGGTTCACCCAAGCGGTTCCGTTGTAATAAATCACTTCGAGGTCCGCCGCCGTCTCCCCGCTGGGAATATCCGAGGGGCTATAAGGGAAAGTAATGGTGACGCTAGAGCCAGCCAAAGGTTCTACTCCGTCGGTGTCGATGAAATAAACCGAAGATAAGAACTGGAATTGCGGCGCGCTGGGTAAAGAAGGCGCCGTG
>CAZHFP010000130.1:0-7237 GCA_964531065.1 uncultured bacterium | reverse complement strand
GAAGCCAAGGACCTGGTTGACGCGGCTCCCAAGCCGATCAAGACCGGCGTGACCAAGGCTGACGCTGATGGAATCGTCGCCAAGTTCAAGGATTCCGGAGCTGAAGTCGAAATCAAGTAATTTAGCTTTTCAGAAAGCCCTGTCCCCGCGAGGGGGCAGGGCTTTTTTATTTTCCGGCCCCGGGTTCCCAGGGGCTCGGCCCCCTTGGAGTAATGGAGGGGGACCACAGGGGGAAGTTCCCCAGTGAGCGAAGCCGGGCGGGGCTTTTTTATTTTTACGGAGTCCCCAAAAGAGGTAAACTACCGGTCCTGGAGATTTGAAATGCTCGATCAATTCCGAAAAAATTTTGAATATGATTTTTGGGCCACGCAGGCGATGATCGCCGCGATGGAAGAAATGCCCCAGGCCCCTGAAAAGGCGGTCAAAATAATCGCGCATATTTCCTTTGCGAAGAATGTCTGGCTGGCTAGGATTTTGGGGGAGGATTATTCCAAGATTACCGATCCATGGCCCCCTTATTCAATGAGGGAGGGTAAAGAGGAGTTGGGACGCCTGGACGACAAGTGGAAAAAATACCTTACCCGTTTGTCCGAACCAGACCTGAAAAAAACATGTTCATTTATGACAACCCAAGGGACCGCTTATGAACAGGTCCTCCAGGATATTTTGATTCATGTGGTGGATCATGGCACTTATCACCGCGGTCAATTAGCGAGCTTGATCCATCAGGGCGGCGGGAAAAGGCCGAATGTGGGATACATCGGATTCGTGAGAAGTCAAAAACCATAACGAGGCTGTTGAAAAGGGGTTGGGTTTGAAAAAAGGTTTTTTCATTACCTTTGAGGGTACGGAGGGCACGGGGAAATCCACCCAAATAGGTCTTTTGGGCGAAACCCTTAAGCGCCACGGGATTCCTATTATCCTCACCCGGGAGCCGGGCGGCTCCCGCTTAAGCACTCAATTGCGTCATTGGATCTTAAACCGCCTGGAATATAACCTCGCGCCGGAAGCGGAGCTTTTCCTTTTCCTGGCGGACCGGGCCCAGCATGTGAAGGAAGTCATTCGGCCCGCCCTCGAAAAGGGAAAGATCGTTCTTTGCGACCGATATACGGACTCTACCCTCGCTTACCAGGGCGGCGGCCGGGGGTTTGATCCAAAACTTTTGGAAACCATGAACAAGGCCGCTTCGGCCGGCCTAAAACCGGACCTAACCGTCCTTTTTGATTTGCCGGTGGAAATCGGCTTGAAGAGGGCAATGGGCCGGGGCAAAGGCAAGGACCGCATGGAACGGGAAAAGCTCCAGTTCCACCGCCGGGTGCGCCAGGTATTCCTGAAGATCGCGAAAATGGAAAAGAAAAGGGTTGTGGTGGTGGACGCTGGGCGGAAAAAAGAGGAAGTCTATATCGATATGGTTCAAAAATTAATTCTGCGTTTACCCAAACTTCGCATTCACTTGCTCGGAAGGCCTGAACATGACTGATTATTTGACGCCGCGGCTGGAAAAATTAGAATCCCAGCCTGAAGTTCAAAAATTGCTTAAAAGCTTCGCCGGCAAGCCGGGCGCCCAGACTTTTCTTTGGGCGGGGCCGGAGGGCTCCGGCAAAAAAAGCTACGCCTTAAGCCTGACCCGGAGCCTTTTTTGTTCAGAGGGGCCCGCTTGCCCCGGCTGCGCTACTTGCCGCCAGGTTTTGAACAAGACACATCCGGACCTTTTTTGGGTTCATCGTGACTTCTTTTGGAGCGAGGATCCGAATGATAAAAAGAAGCAGGGGATCGTCGTGGATGTGGCCAAGCGGCTGTCTGAAAAAATAAACCAGGCCCCCTTTTCGGCGCCCTTCAAGGTAGCGGTTATTTTGAATTCGGAAACGCTGAATAAGGACGCTCAAAACGTGTTGTTGAAAACCTTGGAAGAGCCTCCAGCGAACACGATCATCATCCTCCTGGCGGAAAAAACCGGTAATTTCCTTCCGACAGTCCTTTCTCGCTGCCGCCTGATTCGTTTTCCGGCGCTGCCGTCGGCCAAAGTGGAAAATATTCTGATCCAGTCCTACGGTTGGAAGGAAACCGAAGCTAAAAACGCGGCCCAGGAATCGGCGGGGAATTTAGCTCTGGCATTAAAATATGGCGATGGGCATTGGCGTGAATTTCGGGACAAGGTCTGCGCCGATTTCGACAGGGCCCTCCAGGGTCCGGAGGAGGATTGGATGGCTTTAGCCTCCGAATATGACAAGTGGGAACCGGAATTTTTAGAGGAAGCGGAAAGAACGGCGACTCAGCGAAAGGCCGAGGTAATAACCGCGGCATTCCAAGTTTATTTGGGGCTCTGGTCCCGGCGGCTCTCCCGGGAAGCGCCGACACCCACTCCCTTGTCGGCCTTGCCGGCCGACATAGTTTTAAAAAGCCTTCAAAAGCACCAGGACATGATTCCGACCAACTTGAACGCCAAGATGATTCTAGATCACTTGTTTCTGGAGCTTCGAGACGGGTTTAAAACGGGCGAAATTAACAGCGCGTCTTTCATGGAAATGGCCGTGAAGATTTAAAACCAGCCGACAGCTGACAGCTGATAGCTGGCAGCCAAGGCCAAAACTGGAGAAAACTTGGTTAGCGATAAAAAGACTTTTTACGTCACCACCCCCATCTACTACGTTAACGATGTGCCCCACATCGGCCATGCCTATTCCACCGTAGGTGCGGACGCCCTGGCGCGGTTCAAGCGCATGGACGGTTTTGACGTTTTCTTTTTGACGGGCACGGATGAACACGGCCAAAAAATCGCCAAGACCGCTCAGGAAGAAGGCATCGAACCCAAGCAGTTAGCGGACCGGGTTGTGGAAAGGTTTAAAGAAGCTTGGGTAAAACTCGGTATTACCTATGACCGGTTTATCCGGACCACCGACGAGGACCATAAGAAGGCCGCCCAGCTTTTTTTCAAAAAGGTCATGGACGCGGGCTATATCTACCAGGGCGACTATGAGGGCTGGTACTGCCTGCCCGACGAAAAGTTCCTGTTGGATTCGGAAGTGGTGGACGGCCCCAAGGGAGGGAAGGTCTGCCCGGATTGTGGAAGGCCCGTGGAACGCATTAAGGAAAAGAATTATTTCTTTAAAATGTCCGCTTTTCAAAAGCCGCTGGAAAAATATCTGGAAGAACATCCGGATTTTTTGCAGCCGGCCAGCCGAAAAAACGAGCTGGTCAATAATTTCATCAAGCCCGGACTGGCGGACGTATCGATTACCCGTTCGGCCGTTAAATGGGGAATCCCGGCCCCCGTACCGGAAGCTCCGACTATTTACGTTTGGTTTGACGCCCTGGTGAATTATCTTTCGGCTCTGGGCTGGCCGGACGGCGAAAACTTCAAGAGGTTTTGGCCCGCGGATGTTCATATTATCGGCAAGGATATCCTTCGTTTTCATACCACGATTTGGCCCACGGCCTTGATGGCCGCCGGTATCTCCCTGCCGAAAAAAGTATTTGGCACCGGCTATATCAATAAAGACGGCAAAAAAATGTCAAAAAGTTTGGGGAATGTGGTTGACCCCTTTGAGTTGGCCGCCACTTACAGTCCGGACGCGCTCCGGTATTATCTGCTGAGGGAGATTCCTTTCGGCGTGGATGGAAACTATACGGACGAGTCTTTCCAACTGCGTTTCAACGGCGACCTGGCCAATGACTTGGGGAACCTGGTCCACCGCAGCCTGACCATGCTCGAGAAATATTTTGAAGGGGTGGTGCCCCAGCCCGGCCCCAACGGGGACCTCGAAAACCAGCTGGCGGCGCTCGGCAAAGCCTATCTACCCGCCGCGCGGACAGCGATGGATCAGCTGGAATTCCATACGGCCCTGTTCCATGCTTGGGAATTGGTAAAGCGGGCCAACAAATATATCGAGGAATCGGCGCCTTGGAAGGTGGCCAAAGAGGGGGACGCGGGCAAGGAGAAGCTGGCCGCCATTATGTTTTCCTTGATGGAATCCCTTAGGGTGACCGCCCTTTCCATCACCCCTTTTCTTCCCTTTACCGCTCAAGCCATCTGGAGCCAATTGGGGTATCCGGACGACATTTCAAAACACTCGTTGGCTGAAACTGCGGAGTGGGGGAAAATTCCCGTTGGTCAAAAAATAACAAAGGGCCAGCCCTTATTTCCCCGGATTGAAAAAGAAAAGAAGAAATAACATGGCTGGATTAATCGATACTCATTGCCATCTCGACGACGATCGCCTGGCCGGAGACGAAGAAGCCGTTCTCCTAAAGGCCAAAGAATTCGGCGTGGAAACCATGGTCACTATCGGCACGGACGAGAAGACGTCGGCCGCCGCAGCCAAAATCGCTTCCCGCTTCCCGGGGAAAATTTATCACACGGTGGGTGCCCATCCTTCCGATGTGGACCGCTTCAGTGAAACCGAACTGGCGGAGATAGAGAAACTGGCCAGGGAAACTCATCCGAAAGCCATCGGAGAAATCGGCCTGGACTATCACCATGATTCCAACCGCGAAAAACAGGTGGTGGTATTTGAACGCATGATCCAACTGGCAAAAAGCCTGTCCATCCCTATCGTGATTCATGACCGGGACGCCCACGAGGATATTTACCGGATCCTGTCCGAAAAGGCGAAGGGTGTGAAAATCATGATGCATTGCTATTCGGCGGGGCCTGATTTTGTCGAACGCCTTATGAGTTTAGGATGCCTCTTTTCCATCGCGGGCCCCGTGACTTTCAAGAACGGGCAATCCATCCGGGACGCGGTGGCGAAAATTCCCCTCGATCGGTTGGTCGTTGAGACCGATTCCCCCTATTTGACCCCAGAGCCCAACCGGGGCAAGCGCAACGAACCAGCCTATGTGAAGTTCACCGCCCAGAAGGTGGCGGAAGTAAAAGGCGTTTCGCTCGATGAATTAGCTGAAAGAACAACGCAAAACGCTAAGAATTTCTTCAGTATTTGATCTCACCCTTGGCTTTAGGGCCCTTCCGAGTAAAATAACCCCTCATTTATTCAGTCCTCAATAGGGGTTCAGCATGATCCGTGAATGTCTCGTAAAATTATCCCAAAAACAGTCGCTTCAAGAAAATGAAGCCTATTTGTGCATGCTGGAAATTTTGGAGGGCCATGCCACCCCGGTTCAGATCGCCTCCTACCTTTCTTTCTTAAGTTATAAGAGCGAGACGGTCGAGGAAATCATCGGCAGCGTCAAGGCTATGCGGGGAAAAATGGCGGTCGTCAATGCCGAAGGGTTGAACGCCATTGATGTTTGTGGCACCGGAGGCGATCACCGGGGAACCTTCAATATTTCCACCTGCGCGGCCCTGATGTTGGCCGGAGGCGGAGTAGTGGTGGCCAAGCACGGAAACCGGGCCGCTTCCAGCCAATGTGGCAGCGCTGAAGTGTTGGATACCTTGGGCGTGAAGATTGACCCAACCGTTCGGGCCATTGAGAATTGCCTGAAGGAAGCCAAGATCGCCTTTCTTTTCGCCCCCCATTTCCACCCCGCCATGAAAAACGTGGGGCCTATCCGCAAGGAACTGGGTGTCCGGACCTTGTTTAATATTTTGGGTCCCATGTGCAATCCCGCCTCCGTTAAAAGGCAAGTGATCGGGGTTTATGACCTTGAAAAAGCCCGCCTCATGGCTGAAGTTTTGGTGAAGGCGGGAAGTGAAAAAGTCATTACCCTCCACAGCGCCGAAGGGCTGGACGAGGTTTCTTGCGCGGGACCTACGACCATCTTTGAAGCCGCGACCGATATCGGCTCAAACCTGGTGGTCCAAGAAAGGGCCATCAATCCCGAACTGTTTGGTTTCGAACGGCATGACCTTCAGACGCTGAAGGGAAGCGACGCGGGGGCCAACGCGAAGATGATCATGGAAATTCTTCAGGGAGAAAAGGGCCCCCGCCGGGACGCGGTCGTGATGAACGCCGCGGTCGGGTTTTACGTTGCCGGCAAATGTTCTTCCGTCATGGAAGGGCGGAAACTGGGCGAAGAATCCTTGGACTCGGGCAAGGCCTTGACGGCTTTGAAAATTTTGGAAAAAGTGTCCCATCAATGAGTATTCTTCAAAAGATAGCGGAAACAAAAAGAGAAGAAGTCGCCCTTCTCAAGAAGGAAAGGGGATTAGGTTCCTTGAAGGAAGGAGCCTTGTCCCAGGCCGCTCCTCGTGATTTTTTAAACGCTATCCGCCGTCCAGGTAAAATTTCCCTCGTCGCGGAACTCAAGAAAGCCAGCCCTTCCAAAGGCGTGCTACGGGAAGATTTTCAAATTGAGCCCTTGGCCCGGGCCTACGCCAAAGCCGGGGCCAACGCCCTTTCGGTTTTGACGGATGTCCAATATTTCCAAGGGTCTCTTAGTTATTTAAAAAAAGCCAAAGAGGTTTCGGGATTGCCTGTTTTGCGCAAGGATTTCTTGATCGACGAGCTTCAAATCTTCGAGGCCCGGGAGGCGGGCGCGGACGCCATTTTATTAATCGCGGCCATAATGCCGCCGGCGAAGCTCAAAGAACTGCTCGCGGTTTCCGCGGAGCTGTCCATGACCAGCCTGGTGGAAGTCCATGACGAGCGCGAATTAGAAACGGCCCTGGCCGCCGGCGCTAAATTACTGGGAATTAACAACCGCAACCTCAACGATTTTTCCGTGACCCTTCAGACATCCTTCAATCTTTTGAAGAAGTGTCCCAAAGATATACCCGTTATCAGCGAGAGCGGCATCTTGGCCCGGCAAGACGCGCTTCAACTGCAAAAGGCCGGGGCTTGCGCTGTTTTGGTGGGGGAAGCCTTCATGACGCAGCCGGACATTGAGTCAGCTGTAAAGGCCCTGATGCCGGAGGGAAATTAAATGTTCCGCGTTAAGATTTGCGGGGTCACCCGTCCCCAAGATGTCCGCTTGATCGCCAAGGCCGGAGCGGACGCCATCGGGTTCCAAATGTCCATGGGTCCGCGTAAACTGACGCCCCTTCAGGCCAAACGTCTGGTGAAGCTTGTCCCCTCCTCTGTCACGCCGGTGGGTGTTTTTGTGGACGAGCCGCTGGCCCGGGTAAAAAGGTTGATTAAACTTTGCGGTTTTCAAACGGTGCAATTACACGGAAAAGAGAGCGCGGCTTATTGCGAAAAGCTCGAAGTCCCTGTCATTAAGGCTATCCGCATGAAAAACAAGACTTCTTACCTGCCTTTCAAGGGCTTTCGGGTTGAAGCCTTTTTATTGGACTCCTATAATAAAAACATCCCTGGTGGAACCGGCCAAAGTTTCCAAT
>CAZHFP010000129.1:1762-7249 GCA_964531065.1 uncultured bacterium | reverse complement strand
AAATAAATGTCCCTCTACGACGGCCAAGAAAAAACCCCCCTATTCGACGCCATTGTCCGCTACGCCAACGAAAACAAGATTTCTTTCCATACGCCTGGTCACAAACACGGCAAGGGTATCCCTAAAACGTTCCGCCAATTTGTCGGCGATAAGGTGTTCCGTTTAGACCTTTCAGTGATGAGTGAAGTTGACTCCCTCCACGAACCCAGCACGGTCATCAAAGAAGCCCAGGTCCTGGCGGCTAAGGCTTATGGCGCCGATTACTCTTTCTTCCTAGTCAATGGCACTACCGGCGGCAACCAGGCCATGATCCTCTCCGTGTGCGATCCCGGCGATAAAATCATCATTCCCCGAAACGCCCACAAGTCGGTGATCTCGGCGGTCATTTTAGCCGGGGCCGAGCCTGTTTACATCATGCCCAAGATTGACGAAACCTCGGACCTGATCCTGAACCTCACCGTGGAACAGGTGGAGGAAGCCCTTCGTCAGAATCCCGATGCCAAGGCGGTCTTGGTCACGAATCCGACTTACTTCGGCTTGTCGGCGGATTTGGAGGCCATCGCCGAGGTGGTTCACCAATACGACAAGATCCTTTTAGTGGATGAGGCTCACGGAGCCCACCTGCATTTTCATCCGGACTTGCCAAAATCGGCGATCGACTCGGGGGCGGATATGTGCGTGCAGTCCACGCACAAGCATCTGGCGGCCTTGAGCCAGGGTTCGATGCTGCATGTGAAGGGTGTCCGTGTGGATATTCTGCGTTTGAAAACAACCCTGCAAATGCTGCAAACGACCAGTCCCTCTTACATTATCCTGGGATCCCTGGACCTTTCCCGCTACCAGATGGTGCATGAGGGGGAGCAGTTGATGGAAGAAGTCGTCCGATTAAGCGAGGAAACCCGCCATGAGGTCAACCATATACCGGGCCTTTCCTGTTTGACCCGGGAGCAGGTGAAAAAAATTCCCGGACTAGACCTAGACGTCACCAAATTGACCGTTTCCACCAAGGGGCTGCCCTGTACAGGCTATGACATGGCCAAAATCCTCAATTCGGAATACGGCATCCAAACGGAGATGTCGGACCATCAAAATATTCTTCTTTTTATTTCCCTGGGGAACACCGCGAAAGATTTGAGGAAGTTCACGTCCGCGCTGAAGAAAATCGTGGTGGATTACAAAGATATGTTCATGAACCAGAAAAAGCGCAAAAGAGTGGTTTTCCCTGCCCTCATGCCCCGCAAGGAAGTTAATCCCAGGGAAGCCCTCACTAAATTGACCCGCAAAATCCCCTTCAAACGCTCCGTAGGAAAGATCTGCGCGGAGATTATCTGCCCCTACCCTCCCGGGATTCCGGTTCTTTGTCCCGGGGAAGTGATCACCCAGGAGATTTATACCTATCTGATGAATGTTTTGGATTCGGGGGCCAGGATCAACGGCCAGTCGGACGGGCATTTGCAAACCATCAAGGTTCTGGAAGACGGGCCGGCTCAGACCCAGGGGCAAAAGAAGCTTTTCGCCATAGGGTAGAATCCGCCCTCCGCAAAACCAAAATTCAAATCACAAAATTCAGTAAACCGCAATATTCATGCTGAAAACCTGTGCTTAGGGTTTTGCTTTTCCGGCGGGCGTGGAGCGGGGGCAGAGGGCGCTTTTTTTATTCCGATGTTTTAGGTTTGGCTTCCCGAACGATGGGTTCTAATTCTCATCCGCGAAGGTCAGAAGGTATTTCATGATGCTGTCCTTCTTCAGGTCATCAATCTTGGCTTTTCTCTGCATTTTGACCATGATTCTTTCCCACTGGGCGGTTTCCAACTCCGACGGCAGGTGAAGACGGTGGCAGCTGGCGCAATTCTCCAAATATAGTTTCCGGCCCCTTTGTAAATCCGACAGCTGGACTCCCGGCCAAATGGCGTTGGACCGGGCTCCGTCCTGGGCCGTGGGTTCGGGAAGCAACGTGGCGCAGGCAAAGGGCAGGGTCATAAAAGCAGCGGCCAAGGGGAGGATCAATTTGTTCATCACTTTTCCTTAAAGAATAGGGTCGCGGCTGGGTCAAAAATACCTTTTTTATCCTGAAAGAACAACAGGGAAGGGAAAGGAAATAAAAAAACCGGGAGGGAACTCTCCCGGTTTTTGACCGAAATAAAATTAAAGGGACCAGGAGTTGGCCAGGCGAACCTGCCATCTTTGGCTGTTGGTTAAGTCCAAGGGGCCGCCCATCAAATTGGCTACTTGGGGAAGGATGGTCAAGGTCGTCCACCAATTGTTGCCCGTGTAGGACAGGACCGGTCCCAGGGAGAGAATGGATTCCACCTGGGTTTGGGGTGTTCCGGCATATTCATTATCGTTCTGAACCTCCAGGCCCAGGAAAAACCGGTCCGGCACCAGGAAAACGCCGAGTCCGGCCGAGGGAATCAGGCTGAGGGCCGCGCTGTTGTCGATCCAATTGAAATGCGGTTCGCAGGTCAAGTTGGCGGTCCAGAGGAAAGAACCTGATATTTTATCCACGATGACTTTGGTTTCCATGTCCAGTTCGTCGGGCTCGAACTCGGTTTCCAGATAGAGTCCCAGGCCGACCGCGTCGGCGACGTTGTCCAGGAGCTTGAATTTGAATTCGGCGGCGATGCCGTCGAAGAGGAGCGATTGGTTGATCGTGCCCGTCCCATCACCGGCCATTTCCTGGTCGAAATTCAGGTAGAGTGAAGTTTGGATCCCGCCTCCCAGGCCCATTTCGAATTCAAGGTTTTCCTTCAACCCGGAGAAGAAAGTGTCCCTGCCGAAACGGTAGGTGGTATAACTCTCAATTTCTCGGCCGCCGTCATTGAGGACGGGGGATTCATAGCTGAAAGAAAAATGCCGGTCACTGGCTCTTGCGGCCTGGGAGGTCAAAGCCAGAATGAAGAGTCCTATCCAAAACATTTTCATAAACGACTCCTTGTGATTTGATGTTGAGAACTAAACTCAATTGATAATGATTATCAATATCACTTTTGGGAGGGATTCGTCAATGATTTTTTTGAAAAGGAGGTTAGAAGACGGGGATAAGGAGGCGGTTAGGCCAGGGCTTTTTGGATTTCTTGGTAGCTGCGGACGCAGTTACGGCCATGGGATTTGGCTTCGTACATCGCCTTGTCGGCCCGGTCGATTAAGGTGACCCCGCCGATGCCCTCGGAGGATTCATAGGTATCCACCCCGATGCTCACGGAAACCTGAAGGGTGCGGCCCCGCACCATGATTTGATAGCTTCCTAGGGCTTCCTGGATTCGGCGGGCAAGGATCATGGCCCCGTCGGACGCCGTGGCTGGCAGAACCCCTACGAACTCGTCTCCCGCGTAACGGGCCACCAAATCGGTTGTCCGGAACAGGGTCTGGAGTTTTTGCGCGATTTGTTTCAAGAATTGGTCGCCGACCGAATGGCCGAAACTGTCGTTGATTTCCTTGAAATGGTCCAGGTCGATGAAGACCAGGGAAAGGGACTGCCGGTACCTTTTGGCGCGGTTCATTTCGTAATCGAGAATCTGATGGAAATAGCGGCGGTTGTAAAGTCCGGTTAAGGTATCCTTCAGGGCCATTTCTTCTACCTTGGCAAAAAGCTTGGCGTTCTCGATGGTTAAGGCCGCCTGGCGGGAGAAGATAATCAGTATTTCCTGCTGAAGCAGATCCGGGGTTTTCTCGTAGACCATCAGACCCACCAGGTTATCGCGGATTTCCAAGGCCAGCATCTGGGCGCCTTTAAAATCCAGGTCCTTCTCAAAAAGTTTCGTCAAGCGTTCTAGGGAGGGATTCGCGGTGTTTTGGTGGCCGGGGGAGAGGCAGGTCTTGAGAAGATCTGTTTCTTCATCAATTGTCAGGAGGACATTCATTTCCTCGATCTTCTTCTCGTTGACGCCGATGCCGATACAGCTGTTCAGGCTGAAGGAAGATTCGTCCTTGATAAAAATGACGGCCTTGGAAATTCCAGTTCCCGTTTTTAAACCGCGCAGGATGGACTTTAAGAGGGCCGATAGTGGTTTGGAAAATTGGAGTTCGGCGCTCGCGTGATACAATGACATCAGGCCTTGGTTTAAGGAGGCCATTTGAGAGTTGAGCGTTTCGTTAGCGGCCTTAGGAGGCGACTTAAGGCTTGGAACGGTTTGGATTTTTTTGGCTGGCAATGGTTGTTCCCGTTATTTCAAAACAGGATTTGGTGTTGAGGGAGTGTTGTCGGGAGGTATTATGGGTCAAGGAGTTGGGGCCGTATAGCCAAAAAACGAGCGATTTGAGGAAAATGTTTACCTCTTGAAAGCGGTTTTTTAGCTCGAGAAAAAAATTTGAAAATTTTTCTCCAGGTTCTTGAAGAACCTCCAAGATGGAATCATTTGAACCGGTACCATTGAAACAAGTGTTATCGAAAAGGTTAAAATCATTTTTAGCTTTCTTGGTTGAACGTGACTTTAAGGGAATTTGCACAATTTAAATCTTGTTAAATGGATTAAAAAAAGTTAAATCTTAATTCCGAAAGGAAAACCGATTGAAAAAGAAAACAATCCTCATCACGGGCGGGGCCGGTTATATCGGAAGTCACGCGGTCAAAGAAGCGGTTCGGTTTGGTTTTGAACCGGTCACCTATGACAACCTGTCCATGGGCCATTCTTGGGCGGTTAAAACCGGATATCTGGTCAAGGGGGAATTATCTGACCGGGCCAAACTGCTCAGGACTTTCAAGAAATTCAAACCGGCCGGAGTCATGCATTTCGCCTCCCATTGCTTCGTCGGGGAATCGGTGACCGATCCTCAAAAATACTACCGGGATAATTTAACTAACGCTATGAATCTCTTTTCCGTCATGCTGGAAAAAAAGGTGATGCATTTTATCCTCTCTTCCACCTGCGCCACCTATGGCGACCCGGTCCAGGTACCTATGCCGGAGAGCCATCCCCAGAACCCGGTAAATCCTTACGGTGACTCCAAACTGATGCTGGAAAAAATCCTGACCTGGTACGGCAAAGCCTATGGTTTGAAATCAACCTTCCTGCGCTATTTCAACGCCGCGGGAGCCCACGCTTCGGGTGACATCGGAGAAGTCCACCGCCCTGAAACCCACTTAATCCCCTTGGTGCTGGACGCGGCTATGGGGCGGCGGAAAAATATTACTATTTTTGGGCAGGACTATCCTACCCCTGACGGAACTTGCGTCCGGGATTATATCCACGTTACGGACCTAGCCTCGGCCCATTTCCTTGCGCTTCAAAAAATGATGGAAACAGGCAAAAGCGATTTTTTTAATTTAGGGACGGGCAAGGGCTATTCGGTCAAGGAAATGATTACCGCCGCTGAAAAAGTGACGGGCCAAAAAATTCCCGTCATTCTGGGGGAACGCCGGGCGGGGGATCCGCCGGAACTGGTGGCCCAGGCGGACAAGGCCAACCGGATACTGGGGTGGAAACCCCAGCATTCAAGCCTGGAGAATATCCTGGAAACCTCTTGGAAATGGCACTTGAAGTACTTCGG
>CAZHFP010000129.1:0-1662 GCA_964531065.1 uncultured bacterium | reverse complement strand
ACTTTTTTCCGGTAGAACTTCAGCTCCTCGACGGTCTCCAAAATGTCATCCAAAGCCTTGTGTTTCTGCTTTTTGTTGGGCGCCTGGAATTCCGGTCCGTACCACCTTTTAACCAGCTCCTTAATCGTGCTGACGTCCACCAACCGGTAGTGGAGATAGCTCTCCAGCTTCGGCATATACTCAATTAAAAATCGGCGGTCTTGGTAAATCGTGTTGCCGCAAAGGGGGCTGCTTTTAGGGCCGCAATGCTGGGCGATAAAGTCGAGGGTTTGCTGTTCCGCTTGTGCCAGAGTGATGATGGATTTTTGAACGGCCTTGGCCAGTCCGGAAGCGCCGTGGTGCTCCTTGTTCCAATCATCCATGGCCTCCAAAACGGAGTCGGGCTGGTGGACCACCAGGGCGGGTCCCTGGGCGATGAGGTTCAGGTCTTTGTCCGTGATCAAAGTCGCGATCTCAAGAATGACGCAGGTTTTTGGGTCCAGTCCTGACATTTCCAGATCCATCCAAACTAGGTTTGATTCAGTGGCCATTGGTTTTCCTTACCCGCGGTTTTATTTAGGCCGGCCCATTATAGAGGGGCGGGGGCTGTTTTTTTTCTCTCAAAAAGGTCCTTCGAGGAGCGGATCCGGTCTAAAAATAGCATCCCGTCCAGGTGGTCAATCTCATGCTGGAGGGCTACCGCCTCAAATCCCGAACAGACTAATTCCACCTTCTCTTTTTTTTCGTTGACGGCCTCGAGCCGGATTCTTTGGGCTCTTTTTACGTTGGCCAGAAGGTCGGGAAAACTCAGGCATCCTTCTCGTCCGATTTTCCACTGGGCCGCTTCAAGGATCTTAGGATTGACCAGTTGGAGGAGTCCGTGGTTTTCTCCGGCCCGGGGAGAGGCTGAAACATCCACCACCAGACAGCGGAAAAGATGGCCCAATTGAGGCGCGGCAAGCCCCACACAACCCGGATAATAGCTCATGGTTTCCCGCAATTGACCCAGGACCAGGGCCCATTCGGGGCCGTTCAAATCTGTCTCAGGCGTTTTTTGTTTGAGCAGTGGATGGGGATAGGTCAGGACCGGCAGGACTGGCATGGTTACAGTTCGTCCGTATCCACCGGGTTGAGGGACATCTCAACACTCAGTTCCTTTTTTAAGGCATCAAGGTTTTGTTTGAATTTTTCCAGCGTTTTTTCATCCGGCACATCCACTTCCACGACGAGCGAATAGAGGTCCGTGTTCTTGGCGGAGGTGACGTGGGTGCGCAGATCGGTAATATTGACCCTGTGATCGGCGGCGGCTTGGGCGACCCGGTAAACAATGCCCGGATGATCCACTCCATAGACCACCAGAGTATAGGGGAGGGAGGAGGATCCCGTTTCGAAAGAGGTTTCCTGGGACGAAAGTTCCCGCAGGGTGAAGGTTAATCCTTTGGAGGAAGCCGCCCGCTCGAGCGGGCCTTTCAAAGCTTCCAGGGTCATGTATTCCGGAAGGGAAATTAAAAGCAGGACGGCAAAGTCGCCCTTCAGGCGGGTCATGCTGGAATCTTCTAAATTGCATCCCTTCTCGAAAAGAATCTTGGAGAGGGTAGCCACTATGCCGGGCTGGTCTTTTCCGATAGCGGAGAGGGCGAGGAGTTTTTTCATGGGACCTCCTTAATATAATTGCGGGCATTT
>CAZHFP010000128.1:0-7292 GCA_964531065.1 uncultured bacterium | reverse complement strand
CCTTGTCCGCCTGCGCCGCGGCCGCCAACGGCATCGAGGCGTTGAAGAAAAGGGACATCAAGGTGAAGCCCCTTCAGGACTACCACCAAAGCTAAAATTCGCTGTCCGGTCTCCCGGCTTCGCTAAGGCTATGCCGAGGCGAGCCGCTGTCCGCTCTCCGGAATGCGAAAACCAAAAATAAAATTTAGAGCCACCGACGGGTTTCGCCCCGCGCCAATAAACTCCGATTAAAAAGATTCTGATTTATTTTTAAAATCCGATGGTGCCTTTTATTTGCATTTCGCCATCATCGTTAATCGGTGCGGGGCGAAGCCCGTCGGTGGCTAAATTGCCTTGTCTTTTTTCGCGGAGGACGGAGGGCGGACGACGGAAAGAGGCCTTTAGAAGTGTCGCCGTTTTAAAATAATTTTTAACCCTGGTGTTTGAGCCGCTCCGGCTTGTTTTCCGGAAATCGGAATTTTCCCATCATTTAAGCCTCTTTTACCCCCTGCAACTTATTTCTTTTCGGGCTCGTCCTAAGGGCGAGTGCAGAAATAAAAATCAGGAGGACTCAAATGAAAAAGAAAACAGCTTTACTGGCTTTAGGATTATTCGTCGGATCGGCCAGCCTTTCCATGGCCGAACCCTTTGTCTCTGCCAACCTTAGGCTGGCTCCCGGTGTCCGCGTGGCCATCGGCAACCGGCCGGTCGTGATGGAGCCGGCCCGCTGTGCGCCCGCTCGGGTGGTTTCCCGCCCGGTGGTCGAGAGAAGGGTTGTCATCGCCAGCCGGTGGGACCGATTCCACCGCCATCGTTTGGACCGCCGCTTTGACCGTAACGATTTCCGCTCGTACGGGGACCGCAGGGATTAACTCCAAACTCGGAAAATCGTTGGAGAGCTGAGGGGGCAGGGCCGAAAAGCCCGCCCCCTTTTTTATTAAAATCAAAGGCGTTTTGAACCGCCAAGGTCACCAAGAGCACCAAGAAAGGCAAAAAGAGAGAAACTGGATTTTCTTGATTTCAAATATTTTGGTTTTGGCTGTTCTTGGTGCCCTTGGAGGTAAAAATGCTTTTTTGAGGGAATCTTGGGTTGGAAGGGGTCTGCCCTTTTTTATTTTGTCCCGTGAATTTTCTCGCGAAAGATAAAGCGATTTAGTAGAATTAGGCGGTAATCGATGGAAAATCGGTTGAAAAAATAACGCCTGCCAGCGTTATTCCCCAAAGGCGAACCATGGCCGCTCTCGAAGAAAAACGCCGGCATAACCGGTTTAATTTTCAAAAAACGGTCAAGGTATTTCCCGTCCTCCCCTCGAAATCCGGAAACATTTACGAAGTCCAAAATCAATCCCTCGAAGTGAAGGCCTTTGATATCAGCGAAGGGGGCCTCCGGCTTGAAAGCGAAGGGGAATTAAACCCCAATTTTCTGATCAAGATGAATTTTGAATTGATCAAGGACCGGCCCGTGGAGGTTTTTGGCCGGATCATGTGGTCCAGCGAAAGAAGCCACGGCATCCGCTTCATGGTTGCCGATCACGAGATCCAACACGGCGTGCGCGCCCTCTCCAAGAAAAAAGCCTGAAAAATCGTCGTCCGCCCTCCGCTGTCCGTCGTCCGCTTGAGATTTAATCTTTAAACTGATGACGAAAGACGGACGACGAATGACGCCTTTTATTCCTTTCGCCAATCCCCTAAACTGCCCCCATGGAAAACCGCCTTCACATTTACTACGGCTACGGCAAGGGTAAGACCACTAGCGCGGTGGGTTTGGCGATCCGGGTCCTGGGGGCGGGGCAAAGGGCCGCCATCGTTCAGTTTGACAAGGGTTACGACGGCGTGAACGAACACTATTCGGAACGGAAAATTCTCCGCGGCCTTCCGAACCTCCGGTTATTCCCCTTCGGTAAGGAAAGGGTTTTGGGCCCCGGCGCTTTCCGTTTTAAAAATGAGTCGGGGGATTTCGAAGAAGCCCAGGCGGCGCTGGCAAAGTCCAGGGAATTGATTGAGAAGGGGGACCAGAATCTCCTGGTCTTGGATGAACTTCTGGCCGCGGTCATGTGTAAATTACTGACCCCGGGCGACGTCATGGACCTAGTCGCTCTCTACGATAAAAACCGCCGTTGTGAATTGGTCATCACCGGACACCAGATCTGGCCTGAGTTGGTGGAAAAGGCCGACCTGGTCACGGAGATGCGCAAAGAGAAGCATTATTTTGACGAGAAGATGCCCTCCAAAGAAGGAATAGAATTCTAACGGCGGCTGACAGCTGTCAGCTAACGGCAAAATCCAAAGGCGTAAACCTTGTCCAACTCTAAACTCCATCCTCCTGTCCCTTACTTTTTCCTGACCGCCCTTTGCGGGTTGATCCCTGTCCTTAACAACAAATATCCCTCCGCCTTTTTCCCCTCGGTTTCTCCCGGCCTTGTCGAACTTCTCGCCGTTGGCGGGGGGATTGCCGCCGCCGCTTTGGGATTTGCCAGGCTTTGGGCTAGGCTGGTCCAGAGGGAGGGAGCGGTAGACTTTGTGCGCAAAGCGGTTGAAAACCGGAAATCTTCGCCGGAACAGGATCAAAATGAGGTCGTCAACGCGGGAAGGATTATCTCCCGACTGGTCCGTAACGCCGACGAGGACTTAAGGGAAATGAACCCCGACTTCACCCTGGACTCCCTCCGCCGGCTTCAAAAGGTCCTGCCGGAGCTCTTGGCGGAAATTGAAACCCAAGAGGACGCTTTGATCCGGACCGGAGTGGTGGGAATCTATCTGGGCGAGGTTCTTTGCCGTCAATCGGGATGGCAGTGGTTTTTCAGGGCGGATGCCTCACTCAAACAATTTAGCTATATGGCTTCCGTGATCCGTAAGGGAAGCGGGGAATTGGATCCCTTCGCCTGGGCGGGAGATTTACTGACGGGTAAACGCAAGGTGTCAGAATTACTGGGAAAAGAGAAAACAATTTTCACCACGGAGGCACAGGAACACGGTGAAAAATAAACGTTTGAAATTGCGCTTAGGAATTGCTTTTTCTGTCCTGTGCCTCTGTGTCTCTGGGGTGAAAAACGCCGTTTCTGCCTGTCCGGGGGATCCGCATTTTGACCGGCGGTCGGTCATTCAATTTACCGGAGACGCCCTCCCTCCAACCTATTTCCACAACTACAGCACCGCCCAGATCGAATCCATGCGCCACATCCGGATCCATTCGGGGCTTCAACACAATCCAGGATTGACCCTGGCGGAGCATCAATTGAAAACCGACTGCCAAATCGGAAGTTTGACCCATGGAAGGGGGAAGGGAGTCTGTGTTTGGATGGAATCGCTTCAATTGTATTTCGGGTTTACCAAGATGGATGTATTTTTATCCAGCAACTACGCCGAGGGCACCTGTCCTTACCGGATTGTACTGTGGCATGAAAATCAGCATGTGGCCATTAACACGAGGGTTTTTAAAAAATACCGCGCCTTGATGGAGCAGGCGGTCCGGCGGGAGCGGTCCATTCCCACCAAGGGGAATCCCCTGAGCGTCGGATCCCTCCAACAGGGAAAGGCCGTCATCACCGCGAAAATCGGACGCATCGTCAATCCGCTTTACGCGCGGTTCAAAAATGAGGTCGCCGCGGAAAATGCCAAAATCGACACCCCGGCCAATTACCGCCGTACCCAGGCGCTTTGCAAGGAATGGTGAAGAAGATCGCTCTCCGCTATCCGTCCTCCGTAGTCCGGTTAAGATTTAATCTTGAAGCGGACGACGAACGACGGAGAACGAACGACGGGTTTTAAATTTTTGTCGCTGTGAACTTTTCCACCGAGTGCTTCACCGGCTTCACCTGGTTGTGCAGGAAATCGTAAATGGCCCCCAAGTCCTCATCGGTCATTCCCCCGTATTCGGACCAAGGCATCACCGTGTTGAATTCACCGGGCTTCACCGGGGAGTTTTTTTCGGTCATTGCTTTTCCCAACTTAACGCGTTTAATAAAAAAATCCTTCGACCATTCCGCGATGCCGGTCTTATCCGGCGTGATATTCGCGGAGCGGACGGTGGAACCGTCAGGGAAATGAAACTCCATGCCGCCCGCGAAGTCCATGCCGGGCAGGGGCTGGCCGTGGTCATCCAGGGGCGTATGGCAATTAGCGCAAAGGGCAGCGTTCGTCATGTAGCGCCCGTATTCCACGAGATTTTTTTTATCGGGTGCCGCGGGATAGGCGGCGGCGTCCTTGGGAACCGTTTTGATGATGAGATTCACCGGAAAATCCAATTTTGTCGGTGGAACATCGTTGGCTACGGGTTTCAGAGAACGCAAGTAAGACACGATGGAATAAATGTCCTCTTGGGTGAACAGGGTGAAGGATTGATAAGGCATCAGGTTGAACAGGGCGCCGCCCTGCTGGTTGACTCCCACACGGAGGGCGCGGACGATTTCACCGTCGGTCCAGGTCTTTAGATGGTAAGGGGTGATATTGCGTGAATAAATGTTTCCCGGGACGCCCATCAGTTTGTGGTCAAAGAAAAACCCGCCCTGGCCCTGGGTTCCCGGTTTGATAGGGATCCCGAATAATCCGAAATGATGGTCTGAGTGGCAGCCGAAGCAATCGCAGACGCTTTCGACCAGGTACTTGCCCCGGGTCAATCGTTGGGGCGTGTAGTCGATTTTTATATTTTCCGCCGCGCTAACCCTGGGGAAAGCCTGGTCGAGGTAAAGCAGGCCCCCGCCGGCCGCTATCAAAATGAGAATCAAGAGTCCGGCAAGAATTTTCAGTAAGAGTTTCATGGACAAAACCTCGTGAGTGGAAGGATAGGGCTTAATTCGCCGGATAATATAACTAAACATTCGGCTTTGAGAAGTGTTTTTGAACTTTTCCACAATTCTAATGGACATGTTGGTTCAACGGTTTTCGTAGGGGCGCACAATAAGGAACCGTTAGGCACGCATGAACGTTTGTGCTTAAAAAGATGAACCGGGCACACCCATCTTTTTAGGGGGAAGGATGTGTGTAATCAAACCGCGCACCTCGGGTTGAGCCCTCGGTGCAGATAAAAAAAAAGCCCCTGAGGTTTCCCTCAGAGGCTTTTGACGCTGCGAGATAGTTATATCTTGCGGACGTTTTCAGCCTTCAAACCCTTTTGACCTTGGGAAACTTCGAATTCCACGCGGTCGCCTTCATTCAGGGATTTAAATCCGTCCGTCTGAATCGCGGAGAAGTGAACGAATACGTCTTCGCCTCCGTCTTGGGAAATGAAACCAAAACCCTTCTCATTTTTAAACCACTTCACTGTTCCTTGTGCCATGTGCTAGAAACCTCAACTTATCCTAAAATTTTACTACTTCGACGGTGCGGTGAAGCTCCGAAGAAGTTGCCATCATACTAGAAATGCTCTTAAAGGAAAGTAAAAAACCCCCCTTTGCTGGCTTATCCTGTGTATGGCGGCCTATTTAAGATAAGGCGAAATTGGGTTTTGACAAGATCGGAACGGCAAAAATGATTAATTTCACTGAAAAAGAAAGGCGGCCGAGGCTTCAACCTCCAAGGCGGGGGGAGAATAAAGTTCGCTTCCGTTATTTTTTTGACTATTTTTCATAGGATTAAAGCCTGGGGCAAAAGGCGGGAGAAGGACCTAGGATGGGTTTTTGGCTGAAAAAGGCCCATCGATCGTTTTTGGCCTTGAAAATGCATAAGTTTAACGTGGTTTTAAATTACAGTTGATGAAGCGGGAGTCAGCGTGCGTCTCATCCTATTAAGAGTTCTGGTGGTTTGTTCACCTTTTATTTTTGCTTTCGCGGGCACGGGCTGTCAAAGGCCTTTCGATCCGGTTGCGCCCTTTCCGGCGACATCTACTCCCACTCCGATTTCGACCGTCAACTTTAATTCCACCCCTGCGGACTCAAGCCTTGCGGTTGTTCCCGCCCCTTAAAAAATCTATTTCAAAACAACGACTTTGAAAATCTTTTCGTCCGTGGTGGATCCGCCGGTCATTCTAAATCTCACAAAATAGACGCCATTTGCCGCTGGTCGGCCGTTTTTCTCCTTCAAGTCCCAAGTCACCGTGGAATTTCCAGTGATGAAAAATATTTTTTCCAGTATCTCCCTGTCCTTAACCGTGAAAACTGACATTTCTAGTTTCAGAGCGTCCATGGTTTCAATATCCCAGTGGAAGGCGGATCCCCCGGAAGGATTGGGGTAGGGAAGCGAAATGGAGAAGGGCTGGGAAGGCGCGGGGGTGGGCGTCAGGGTCGCCGTAAAGATGAGAATGGAAGTTGGCGTAGGCGTAGCCGAAGCGGTGAGCGTAGCCGACGGAGTCGGCGTAGTCGAATCCGTTGCCGACGATGTGGGTGTGATTAAATCCGTTGCTGTGAGGGTAGAGGTGTTGGTCTCGGTAGGAGTGTTGGAAGGCGTGAAGGTAAGGCTGGAAGTCGGCGTCAGGGTCGCCGTGTCGGCGTCCGTGGGCGACGGAGTCGGTGTGGTCGAATTCGTTGCCGTGGGGGTAGAGGTGTTGGAGTACGCCGGTGTATCGGTGGATGTGGCTGACGGAGTAGGTGTTGTCGAATCAGTTGAAGTATTGCTGGAAGTTGGAGAAAAGGAATCGGTGGGTGAAGCTGAAGGGGTTGCGGAAAAGGACGGCGTACTTGAATCTGTGGCCGTAGGGGTGAAGGAGAAGGTGTTGGTCCAGGTAGGGGTGCTGGAAGGGGTGAAGGTAAGCGTAGCCGATGGAGTGTCGCTGGGAGTGTTTGTGGGCGTAAAGGTGGAAGTGTTGGTCGAAGTTGGAGTGGGGGAGTTGGTGGCTGTATCCGTGAAGGAGGGTGTGGAGGTATGGGTTGAGGTGTTGGTGAAGGTGAAGGTGCTGGTGAAAGTGGATGTGGCCGTGGCGGTGAAGGTGAGAGTGTTCGTGGGTGTCGGCGAATTGGTCGCGGTTGACGTAAAGGAGTTGGTGGCGGTAGAGGTATAGGTTTTCGTGGGCGTGAAAGTGGAAGTGGGGCTGAAGGTTGAGGTGGCCGTGCGAGTGGGGCTGTTGGTGAAAGTGCGGGTGGCCGTGGAGGTCGCGGTGGGCGTCCTGGTAACCGTGGGGGTAAAGGTCAGAAAGGTCGTACTGAGGGCCGCGGCCAGATTGAGGCGGCCGTATAGGCCGAGGCCGGAATTATGGGTGTGGGTATAAACGGACATGGCGGTTGAGGTCAGTCGGAATTGGGCGGCTATTTCCGCGGCGGACCAATTGGGGTGGAGGGCTAGGATCAACACCGCCGCTCCTGTGATGGTGGGGGCGGAAAAAGAAGTTCCGGAAGCGGTTCCGTAATTGGAGTCGGAGGGGGAAAGGTCGAATTCGGTATTCG
>CAZHFP010000127.1:0-7295 GCA_964531065.1 uncultured bacterium | reverse complement strand
ACGGTTTCCCATGTTTTTTGCAAACCCTCGACCAATAAGCCAACCTGGAAGGTCGGATCAATCGCGAAGTAGAGGCCCGCGTTCAGTCCAAACCCGAAGGGAAAACCTTGTTTGGTAACGGCTCCCGGCCCGTGAATATCCGCCAGATCCTGCGATCCATAATTAAACCCTTCGGCGCCGAGCGCCAAGGTCCAACCGCCGCCCGGGGCTAAGCTGGGATAGAGGTCGCTCTTTTGGGGCGCGGACTCGGTCGTTGCCTCAGCGGCAGCGGGAGTTTCCGCGGTACCGGGCGCGTCCTGGGTTTTGTCCGGAGAAGTCCCCGTCCCGGCGGGTGTCACCGCCGCGCTGCTGGCGGTTCCCCCCGCGGGAGCGACGGCCAGAACCTTTCCGTCCACGAGGATATAAGCGCCTTTGCGCAGGTCCGTCAGCCAATCTTTCAGGCCCGAATCTTTTTGTTCCTTTTGCAAATGATCCTTGATACCCGGCGCCACCGACGGAAAATCGGCCTGCCCCTTGAAATCCACCTTGACGATGTAAAGACCGTCTTCCGCGCGGACAACTCCCATCCCCTTTTCAGGGATAGCGAATATTCCGTTGGCCAGTTTGGGTTCCAATTCAGCCCGGTACACCGTTCCCACCGCTCCGCCCTTTTCCGCCGTCCCCTGGTCTTCCGAATATTTTTTCGCGTAAGCGGCGAAATCCGCGCCGCCCTTTAATTCTTTCAAAAGACCCCGGGCTTGTTTTTCAACTTCCTGGGCGTAACCCGGCTTGGCCTTGGGCGGGATCCTGAAGAGAATGATGCTGAACTTTACCTGTTCATAGTCCTGCGGATGGTCATTGAAAAACTTTTTGGCGGCTTCGTCGGTCACTACCGTTGACCCGGGAGCTTCCTGTTGCTTCATCCGAAGGACGCGGTTGGCCTTCATCCGCCGCAAAAGCTTGTCATGGGCGTCCTGCTTCAAATCATCAGTGGAAATGCCTTCTTTTTTTAACTCGTCGTTGAATTCCTGCTCGGTGGCAAAACCCTTTTTCATGTTATCGATTTCGTTGTCCACTTCCCGGTCGAGTTCGGCGTCCGAAACCTCAACTTTCTCCCGGTCCGCCTCCTCCGCCAGCAGGACTTCCTGGACAAAACTATCCACCAGGTTTTTTCGCGCCGTTTCGTAAGCGGGTGTACCCGGCAGAGGCTCTTTCATGCCTTGGGACATAAAATATGCCTGGACCGACTCTTCCAATTCTCCGCGGGTCATGGAATCCTGATCCACTACCACCGCTATTTCCTCCACGGTTTTCGCCGGAGCCGGGCGGGCGCCTCCCCAAAACATCATTCCCCCCATCATCAGCGAAAAACCAACCATCAGGTTTCTAATCATCACGTAAACCCTCCAGGGTAACCCCAACGACCGGGGCCATTTCTTGATTCACTCGAATGGCGGCTTTCTTTTTCAAACTGGCCATCCATTGGTCAAAACGTTGATCTTGTTCTTCCTTCAAGAGGCTGTCGCGGATCTCATTTTTCACCTCACCGAAGGACTGCATCCGCCGGCTCCTGCGTTCTATAAATTGAAACAAATGATATCCAAAATTGTCCTTCAGCGGCTTCGAAATCTCACCCGGCTTTAACCCCGCGAAAGCCTTCTGGTACTCGGGAGAAATCCGGTCCAAGTCCATGAAGCCCCAATCTCCGCCCAAAGATTTCTCGGGCCCCACGGAGAAAGTCGAGGCTATTCTTGAGAAATCCTCTCCTTTTTTCAAGCCGTCCAAGGCCTTTTGCAGGTCGGTTTTTTTCTGCACGACCAAATGGCGGACCCGGATCCTCTCGGGCTTCCAGTAATCGGTTAAATGGGACCAGTAATAGTCTTCCACTTCCGCCGGCGTGACCTGAACGAGCCGGTTCACGTCTTGATCCACCAATTTGCGGGCCAGCCTCTCCTGAAGCAGTTTTCGTTTCCAGGCCTGCGCGCTGACGCCTTGGACCTTTAAGATGTTTAAAAAATCCTCGGGGGCGTCCTTTAACGCGTCCCGAAAGGTTTCCTCCACCTCTTCCTGGGTCAGCTTTAAGCCGGTTTTCCGCGCCTCCTGCACCAACAGCCTTCGATTGATGACCTGTTCGAATAGCCGCCGCTTGATGGCCCGCATTTCGCCTTCGGTGACGGCGCTGTAGTGGATGGACATCAGGCGGAATTCGTTATCGAACTCTTCCAAGGAAAGGGGCTCTCCATTGACGGTGACCACCGTTTTTTCCGGAGGCACCGCGAGGGGAGCAAGATCGACCATGGGCTGGGAAGTACAGCCAATCGGAAACCCCGCCACACTTCCCCAAAGAAGCAGGAGGGTTGCCGCGGCCCGCGAGTTTCGCATCATCAAAGGGAACAACTCATCACCCCGTCAACGGCGGAAATTATTTCTTGGCCGCGTCCTTATCGTCGACGGCCGGGGGAATATCATTTTTGTCGCTCAACATCTGCTGGGTAATGGAAAGGCTGTCCAAATATTTCTTGATCACGTCTTTTTTGCGGTCAACCTTAGCCCCCTCTTGGAGGTTCTTCAAAAATTTCTCCGCCTGGACGCCGGGCTTAAGCCTTCCCACCACTTGCGCGAAGGGCGGCATTTTTTGTCCGGATTCCTTGGCTTGCTGGGCGTACTGGTCGTAGGAATCTTTTAAGTCTTTATTGGTCACGTCAACCTTGTCCACTTGGCTGTTGGCGAAAGCCCGGGCCAAAAGCATTTTTTTATAGGCATCCTGATATCCCTTCTGCATTCTTTGGACGGTTTCCATGTCCTTTTCGAGCTTGTCTTTGATCTCTTTTATCTTCAAATCGGATTCGATCAGTTTTTTCTTCAAGGTTTCATCAAAGGTCGGATCGGAAAATTTGGCTTTTTGGGCCGCGTCAAGAACCAGCTGCTGGTCAATGAGGCTGTCCAAGACCGCTTCGACTTGCTTGGAATTATCCGGGTCAATGGAGGAGGCGAAAACCCGCAAAAGATCCATTTGCTTCATCCAATCGCCGAAGGTGATTTGATGGTCCCCTACCGTGGCCACGACTTGGTCATTGGAGATTCCTGACTTATTCCCGAACTTGTCACAAGCCAAACCCGCCATGAAAAAAACCACCGCGGCCAAGGCGTAGAAAAAAATGTTTTTCGAACGAGAAAACATGAAGAACTCCCTTTAATTTTTAATGAAAAAAACGCCAAAAGAAGGCGGTATCGTAGCATGCCCCCCCATCCCCCGCAAGGCCCCCAAGGGTTTCCCAACACCAATCCCAAAAGCCGCTTCACAAACTATTTACGGCAAAGGCGCAAAGACGTAAAGAAAGGCTCATTTTATCCACTAAAACAACCCGGCCAAAAACAGCGGATTTAACCCCTTTTAAAAATTTTTACTTCACTTTGCGTCTTTGCGCCTTTACGGCGAGAGGATTTTTGGAGAACCGAATTAAGTTGGACTTAAATCCGCCAATAATTTTTGAACGGCCGCCATTTGTTTTTCCTGGCCTTCATCTCCTTTCATGACGCGGAAGGAGACAGAGTTAGGGTCTTGCGGCGCAAAACGGATCCGGGAAGGCGGCCATTGTTTGAACCACTTCGCCACTTTTTCCGCGGACGGTGTCAAGTCGGGGTGCCATTGAAGGCCCACCCAGCCGTTCTGAGCCTCCAATTTTTGAATACCCATGCGCTTAGCCTGAGGCCGAAAGGCCGCGACTTTTAAAAGCATCTGCGCCTCCAAGGGAAGAGGACCGAAACGGTCCTTAAGCTCCGCCTCGATTTGGACCAATTGGTCTTCTTCACCTGCTTCGGCTAACCGCCGGTAAAACTCAATCTTCAAGGACTCATCGGGAATATAGTCTTTCGGGAAATAAGCGCTGACGCCCAGGGAAAGAAGCGGCGTGAAATCGGCGGCCGTCTCTTCGCCCTTCATGTGGGCGATTTCCTGCGAGAGCATCCGGCTGTAAAGGTCAAAGCCGATGGAGTCCATGTTCCCATGCTGCTGGGACCCGAGGACGTTTCCCGCCCCGCGGATTTCCATGTCCTTCATGGCCACATGCATCCCCGATCCCAGGGTGGAAAACTCCTGCAAAACTTCCAGCCGTTTTTGAGCCAGCTCCCGAAGCGTGACATTTCGGGGATAAAAAAAGTAAGCGTAGGCCTGCCGGTCCGTTCGGCCCACCCGTCCCTTGAGTTGGTAAAGCTGGGCAAGTCCGAAAGAATCGGCCCTCTCAACGATCAAAGTGTTGACGTTGGGCATATCCAGCCCCGATTCGATGATCGAGGTACAGACCAGTACGTGATATTCCTTATCCACAAAATCCATCATGACCGATTCCAACTCATGTTCCGTCAATTGGCCGTGGGCTACGGCCAGCTTGGCCTCCGGCACCAGTTTGTGGAGCCGGTCCGCGATGCGTTCGATATCCTTCACGTGGTTGTGAACGTAAAAAACCTGGCCCTCCCGGCTCATCTCGCGGCGGATCGCTTCCGCCACCAACCGGTCATCCAAGGGAGAAACCTGCGCCAAGACCGACCGGCGGTTTTTCGGGGGCGTGTCAATGACCGATATTTCCCGAATGCCCGACAGGGACATGTGCAGGGTGCGGGGAATGGGAGTGGCGGTCAAGGTCAGCACATCCACGTCGTACTTGAGGGATTTTAACTTTTCTTTTTGCGCGACTCCGAAACGGTGCTCCTCATCGATGATCAGGAGCCCCAGCTTCGCGAACTTAACATCCTTGGTTAAAAGCCGGTGGGTTCCGATGAGGATGTCGACTTTACCTTCCCGGGCCAGGTCCAGACTTTTTTTAATCTCCGCCTTGCTCTTGAACCGGGACAGCATATGGATTTCCACCGGATACTCGGCCATGCGTTCTTTGAACGTGTTGTAATGCTGCTGGGCCAGAATGGTGGTCGGCACCAGGACCGCCACTTGCCGCTTGTCCTGCGCCGCCTTGAAAGCCGCCCTCATGGCCACCTCGGTTTTTCCGTAGCCCACGTCGCCGCAAACCAGCCGGTCCATGACCCGTTCCGATTCCATGTCGCGTTTCACGTCGCGCACGGAGCTGTACTGGCCCGGCGTCAATTCATAAAGGAAAGCGTCCTCGAATTCATTCTGCCAGGGCGTGTCGGGCCCGAAGGGTTTCTTTTTTAAAACCTGCCGGGTCGAATAGAGCGCCATGAGCTCCCGGGCGATCGCCTCCACTTCCCGCTTCACCTTGGCCTTGCTGCGGCTCCATTGCTCGCCCCCGAGCTTTGACAAAACCGGCGACCCTTCGCTTCCGATATACCGCTGGATCAGCGCGATCTGGTCAGTCGGCAGATAAATTTTCTCGTTGTCCGAGAATTCCAACTGGATATATTCCCGGGTGATTCCATCAATTGTCAAAGGGGTCAGCCCCCGGTAAAGGCAGATCCCCGAATCCACGTGCACGGTCCAATCGCCGATGGAAATTTCGCTAAGGGAAGCCAAGGGCTTTCCCCCCGAGACGGCCCTGACCCTTTGGCGCCGCCTCCCCCCCCGATAGCGCCGGAAAAGATCGTGGTCCGGCAGGACATAAAGTTGGAGTTCGTCAAAGGCGAAGCTTTGGTCAATCTCGCCCAAGACCATGGAAAGATAGGGATTCTCCTTGGGTTGAATCTCATCCTGGCGCAAAAGCTCGGACAATCTTTCCCTCTCGCCCTTGTTATGGCACCAAAGAAGAACATTTGATTTTTGGGTGATCCACCGGCTTAAGTCCGAGGTGAAGGTGGCGAACTTGCCGTAATAGGGCGGCAGGGAACGGCCGGAAATAGCATGGGCGGCTTCCGGAGGCTTTTGAAACAAATCCTGGTTAATTTGTCCTAAGCAGGAGGCCCGCCCCTTTTCCAAAGCTTTTTTTATAAACTTGAGATCGGAAAATAAATCTTCCGAGGTGAAAAGGTCCGCTCCATTTTCCCTCGCCTGTTTATCACATCCCGCCAAGATTCCTTGGAAGTCCTCCCACTTACGTTCGAAGGCGAGAGGCTCCGTAATAAAAATTCTGGCTTCCTTCGGCAAATAGTCGAACAAACAGGCCTTTTTTTCCAAGGCCCCCACCGCGTTCCACTCCCACCCTGGAAATTGGAAGGTGGCGTTAAAAAGTTCCAAGGCGTCGGCGGCCCAGCGCGGAGCGGATCCCTCAGAGGTTTCTTTCTCTTTCTTTTTTAAAGCCTGCCTCAGGTTATAGCGGGTTTCATCTTTCAGCACGATCTCGTGCGCCGGGAAGACATAGACCTCTTCCAAATTTCCGCTGGAACGCTGGTTCAAAATATCTAAAGGCCGGACCGTTTCCAGCGTGTCGCCGAAAAATTCAAGCCGCACCGGTCCCGAAGGAGAACCCGGTGAAGCCAGGTCCAAAATGCCGCCCCGCATGGCGAACTGTCCCAGCTTTACGACCTGGGTCACCGGTTCATACCCTAAGGCCACCAGCCTTTGTTTTAAATCGGCGGGTGCCTCCACGTTTTTTTTCAATATCAAAACTTGGTCCAGCCATTCTTCCGGCGGCAGGGTCATTTGGAGCGCGCCCATCATCGGGGAAATGACGATGCAGGGCCCTCCTTGCAGCAGCTGATAAAAAGCCCTCTGTCTTTCACCGATCAACTCCGGATCCGGCGTCTCGGCGTCCTGGGGAAGAACTTCCCAAGAGGGACAGAGATAAATAGGTACCTGAGGCAGCCAGCTCAAAAGATCATCCTGCAGAATGAGCGCCTCCTCGCGGGAAGGCGTGAGGATCAGCCAAGGATTTTTTTCCGCCAACTTCTGATAAAACCACGCCAAAAGAAATGCCTTGGCCGAGCCCGGAACACCATGGATAAGGGTTTGGGGATTTTTCTTTTGAAGCGTTAAAAGGGCCTCCTCCGCCGCGGGCCAAACTAATTTTTCAAACGAAAAAGGCGCCTTGGGAAGCGGGAGTTGAAGGTTGGGTTCGGGCAATGTCATTTTTTCCTGTAAACGCAATAAGGGCTTCCCGCGCGTTTAAGCGCAGGAAGCCCTGTCTATATATTGAATGTCAGGAGGATATTGCCTAGGACCTGGCGGAAAGTCAATGGAAGGGGCTTTGACTTGACGGATATGGATTACTAACTCTTCCCTTCTCCCTCGAAAGGAGGAGGTTAGGATAAGGACGGATCGAAACAACAACGACACCCCTCACCCTGCCCTTTTGCCCTGAGGCACTCGAAGGGCTCCCGCAAGGGGGGAGGGGTTAATTATTGATAAGTGATTCAAAATAAAAAAGCCCGTCCCCGAGGGGGGCGGGCTTTAGTCAAAACCGATGGTTTTG
>CAZHFP010000126.1:0-7492 GCA_964531065.1 uncultured bacterium | reverse complement strand
CCGCCCCCAACCCCACATTGGTGTATCGGTAAAGGCCGCTCCCCGTTGGTACCCAGACTTCCCCGGCAATCCCATAGACGGCCCGGGGCCGGTTGGCCCAGGATATTCCCCCGGCGAAGGTCCCGGCCACGCTGAAGCTGGCACCACTGTTGGTGCTCACGTATAGGCTGTTTCCGGAAATGCCATAAAAAATATTGCTGTTGGCGCGGTCCGATCCTATCTGAGCTCCGCCAGGAATACCCGACGAAGTGTTCCAGCTGGATCCATTGTTGTTGGAATAAAAGACCCCGCCGGGAAGCGCCCAAAGGACGACGGTCCCATTGGCGTTGGCCGAGATCTGGCCGTTGCTGCTGTAAGCGGCGGTTCCGCCCGGGTTGGAGGGAAAAGCGATCCAGCTCTGGCCGTTGTTGGTGGAATAGGCTCCCGCTTGTGTGGCCACCCAAAGGCCGTCGCCATCGCGGACCACG
This sequence comes from uncultured bacterium, assembly GCA_964531065.1. Taxonomy (GTDB): domain Bacteria; phylum Oederibacteriota; class Muellerivitia; order Muellerivitales; family Muellerivitaceae; genus PALSA-1180. Next base: position 7,025 of record CAZHFP010000126.1, on the reverse strand, counting down.
AAGTTGGTATTCAGTTCGGCAAAATCAATTCCGTTAGTGGTGTTCCAACTGGGGTTACAATCCATTCCGAGGGCCGGGGATTGGCTGATGTTATTGTGGCGCATCCCGTCGATATCACCCATCGCACTGAATAGGACACCCCCCGCAACGGAAGAGGTAAAGTCCTGAATTGCCGTTTCTTCCAGGCCGTAATCGGTGAAGCTCCAGGTGATGGCGGTGGATGGGGTGCTGAGGATATTGGTCGTGCTGTATTCCCCTTGCCCGGTCGTGTAGATGGCGTTGTTCGAGTTGAAGGGATCAATCTCCACGTCCCCCATCCATCCCATGCCCCCCGAGTTGGCGTTTCCGCACCAGTAGGTCCATTTGACTCCATTATCGGCATAGGTCGTTTGATTTGTTCCCGCGTTGTTCCCCACGGTGGTCCAAGCTCCCCCTCCATTCGTGGTACCGAAAATTTTATCCGGGTTCCACCAATCTAACGTTGTCACGACCACATGCTGGGGATTTTGAGGGTCCACACAGATGCCCCCATAACCACCGCCTGTGGCTGGCATGGTGACATGGGTCCAGGCCAGGGTCGAGGTGTTCAATTTCCAGACTTGTCCGGCTGTGATGCCGTTGGGGCCGTAGCCGCCGCTGTCATAGTTGACCCAGAGATTTCCGTCTGACCCGAGCGAAGCCCGGGGGGTAATCATGTTGGCCGGTCCACCCGGCACCACCGTCCAACTGGTGCCCCCGTTGGTCGAACGGTAGAGGTTGCTGTTGCCGGAGTTCATGGCTTCCACCCCGACAAAGATGGTGGCGGAGGCGGTGCCGGAGGTTCCCCCGTTCCCGAAAATGACGTAACTCAATCCATATCCGGCGTCCCCGTTCACTGGGAACCCGCCGACATGGGCCCATGTGGCCGCCGAGTTGGTGCTGACCCACAAGCCGCCGGATCGGGAGCCAAAATAGAGTTTACTAGTAAGGTTGGGGTCAACGGCCAGGCGTTCCCCCGCGTTGCGTCCGTCGGCGTTGCCGCCCATTACCACCCCGATGTTATTTTGGGTCCAGCTGGCTCCTTGGTTGGTAGAGGAAAGAATGAACCCGTTGGAGTTATTGTAATTTTGGCCGATGGCAGCGTAGACGATGTTGGCGTTTTTGGGATCGGGCGCGATACTTTCAATACCATAGAGATTCCAGTCGCTGAACATATCGGTCAAGGGAACCCAAACGCTGTTGGGGCTATCCCAACGATAGGCCCCGCCCATATCAGTTCTCATATAGATGAGATTTTGTTGGACGCGGCTATACACAATCCCGGACACATATCCACCCGCGGGCACCACAACATTTTTCCATGTATAGGTCTGGGCCCCTGCCGGTTTCGAAAGGCCCGTCAAAAATAGGGCGATAAGGGAAAAATGAATCCGAAATTTCATTTTTAAAGAGCCGCCTTAAAAACGTTTTTAATTACCAGGACAATAAATATTCGTATTTTAAAAACCAGAATTTTTTTTGAAAGGGAATGGGTAATGACATCTGGTGTTAAGAAGGATACCGCCAAAAATAGGCGTAAACAATCAAGGATCGAACTTGAATTTGTTTTCGACGTTAATATTGTTGTCTTTCATTTCACAGGAGAAAGAGTTTTAACCGAGGATTTTATGACCCTTAAAGAAATCATTTGGAAAACCTGATGATGAAAGGGGGAATAGTTTTTAAGCGTTTTGGAATTTTCGACGATACTTTTGAGGGGGAATGCCTGTTTTGGCTCCGAATAACTTGACGAAGTAAGAATAGGAAGTAAAGCCGCAGTCCCTGCCGATCCGCGAAACCGGCAGGTTGCTGGTTTTTAACAGCCTCCGCGCTTCCTCCAGCCGCCGGTTTTGCAGGTAAGGCTGTAAACCAATCCCTGAGTTTTTTTTAAAATAACGGCTGAAGGTTGAAACTGAAACCCCCGCCATTTTTGCCAAACGGGAAATTCGTAATGATTCCATGTAATGATCGTCCACATACTCCCTCACCCTGCCAATGGAATCTGTCGAATTAAAATTGCTTTTCCTTTCGGTTCTATCGGCGAGCAGGGCTAACGCGCCCTGAAATGCCAAAACCATATCCTGGGTGTTTGGAGCATTCTCAATGGAAAAGGCAAGTTTATTGTAAACTTCCTTTGCTTCCTTTTCGTCCCATTCAATCCTTTTATGAACCGCATCGGTCAGCTGCATCAAGGCATATTGTAAATGCCAACGGATTTCTTCGGGATTTTGGAAGGAAAGCGTAAGAACCTGTTTCAGGAATCCGTCCCGCAATATTTGAAAATTTGGCAGGGCCGCAGCGGAAAATTGGACCGTTAATTCCGATAAGAGCCGGTGAAGTTCCGGCAGTCCCTCCGATCCTTTTTCATAAGCGGAATCATAGGTTACGATCTCCCGCCCCGATTGCCGGCCCAGGTGGAGCGCCAATACGGCCTGTTGAAATGATTCACCCAAGGGTTCCCCGCGCGGAACTGTCTCCCCGATCCCCACTAACGCCGGCCCCCCAAGTTCCTTCACCGCAAAACGATGGATTTTTTCGGCGATTGCCTCAATTTGTTTTCGGCGTTGAAAGCGGTTTAGGGAGGGATCGGCGGAAGTGATAAAAACCGCCCCATAGTTTTCAAGTTTTCCGCCTAAAGTCTCCGGAATGGACTTGGAAAACTGGAAACTGTGCCTTTGAAAATGGTTTATACGAACAGCGGCCGCCAAGGGATCCAGCGGTTTTCCCACAGCCCTGGGTATGACGGTGATAACGGTGGTGGGTACCCGGGTTAAACCCATTTCCTCCTTTATCCAACCCCATTTCTCGATTTCCTCGCTCCAGGCAGGGACCGATTCGTTCGTCGGCTGGCCCAAGGCCCAGGTCAGAAAATAGCTGTGGGGTAATTTTTTAGGGAAAACCTTCTTCAGGAGATGCGTCAAGCGGTCGCGGATTGGTCCGATATTTTTTTCCGTCGTTAGGATTTGGGTGAACAGCTCCAAGGTTTCCTGATACGCGGCCTGAAGGGATTCATCCAAAACCGGGATGTCCAAAAGCGTCCGGGTAAATTCCTGAAAATCGGCGCTGTAAGTTGACACTTCCTTTTTGGTCAGGCTTTTCCAACAGGATCGAATATCGGATTCGGAAAGTTCGTGGTCCGCGAACGCGCCGGCCACTAAAAACCCCCAAACTTCCCCTTTTTTGTTTGTTCTCAAAATGGGAACGATCATATCCCGAAAACCTAAAAAAGACCCGCATACCGACTTTCCTTCCAGCTTTGCCCGGCGGATGCAAGCCTCCAAAAATTTTCCCCGCGCGGTCAACCGGCTGTATTTTTTTTCCATTTCAAAGAGGGTGTTGGTCCGGATTCGGCGGTTCAAACTCCGCCATTCGCTGGGGAGAGAAGGACCGATAACAAAACAATTTAAATCGACGTAGTGATGGATGATCCCGTAAAAGGGATCAAAGCTCTTGAAGGCGTCAAGAATTGCCGGCGGCTTTTTATTTAGATCAGGAGATCTCATGGGGTTATTTTATAACACTGGGGAAAAAGGGGGAAACACTCTTGAAACTATTTTCCCGAATAGTTTCATCATGCTTGTTTCTAAATCTTCGAACGAAATATTTGGTTTGAATTTCTAATAGAACCTTTTTTGAGGCCGTACCCCGCCGCTTCCAAGGCCTGCTCCCAACTTCCGAATCGCCTGCGTGCCGCCATATAAATTGGCAGCCTGGTTCGATAGGCGGTCAAAAGATTCCGAGGTTCCTTTTCATCTTGAATTTCTTTGAGGATCCGTTCCTTTGGCCATTTTGTAAGTTTTTCATTACGACGGAGCTTCCCGGCTCTTTTTATTTTGTCGTAATTTATACCTGCCCCTTTGACCGCGGTCCCCCAACAAGAAAAGTAACGTTCTGTGGAAGCGGCGGTGAAAAGATTTCGGTGCCGGGCCGAAATATTTGCCGCCCCGAGGTCAACCCCTTTTTTCCGGAGCGCAAGGATTTGTCCTATAATTTTCTCTTTTGACCATTTCTGATAATTAGAAGTTCTCTTTTTATTGAACTTTCCATTCAATTTCTAAACCTCTTAAGATAATTTAATATTCGAAACACAGGTCAAAAGCCTTATTTTGGATTATTTCCCAAGAAATCCTTCAAAATTCTTAAATTCTCGTTATTAACCAAAACAAAACATAGGCCTGCCTTGTCTTGTTTTGACCAAACCACTTCCGAATTAATGCCCAACCCTTTGGTAACATTAGGAAGGTATAAATAAACCCTCAGGAAACTGCCAATCGGAAGCGGACGATTAATTACGATCTGCATTCCCCCTAAACTTAAGTCCAAAACCTCCGCATTTTTCTCTAATTTTCTCAAATCCTCCAGACCTTGAAATTCCCCAACTTCCTCATGCATGAGGTATTTGATTTTAAGGCTTATCTTTATTCGGGCATGGGCACGATTATCCGTAGACCCGGAACCATCCGACATTTATCTCTCCTTTTATGTTGGTACAACAAAATGATGAGGTAAGAGACATCAATGGACGACGACGACTTTACCAGTGAATTGACCCGCGCCGTTTTCAGGTTTGATCCGGATTAAATAAACGTACAACCCACTGGCGACGGTGGGCCCAGCCTGGTCTTCCAGGCGCCAATCGAAGTTGTTTTTACCTGTATTGCCTTGGATTACGGTCTGGAATACCTTCTCTCCCGTCACGGTGAACAGGCTCAATTGGATTTCAGCCGGCTGTCCCAGGGTCACTTGGAACTGGATGGGTAATCCGTTCCGGGATGTATTCGGCGCCACCACCACTTGGGTTGTCGTTAATTGGGATGTGTTGGGCGCACCCGACAAAAGCAAGGCTGAGGCCGTACCGCCGCAATTACCCACTGTCACCGTGGAGGAGGTGAAGGTCAGCTCATCCAAATTCGGTCCCCCGTTGGTGTTTGTCCCCGTGGGTATCAGGCTGATCAAGTTGTTCCCCGCCACCAAAGGCACTGTCACCGTGATAGTCGCCCAAGTGTCCCAGTTGGTGGTGACCCCAAAATTCACCGTCACAGGTGTGGAGACCGTAGGAGAGACCCGGCTCAAGAGCATCGGACGGGCCGTGGTGGTTCCGTCGGAATAGCGGAATGTGATCGAGAGAGTTTGGGCAATGGCCGAGTTCAGGGCGAAGGTGATCCCTGCCGTGTTGTTGTTCGTGGGGTTGGCGAAGCCCGTCCCCGTGAACCCCAGGTGGTTGTTGTCGATGGTGCCAGAGAATCCGCAGTTATTCTCCGCCTGGATGACCACCTGGCCCGCAACCGGTGTCAGAGTAGGAGTCGGCGTAAGGGTCCCGGTTGGAGGTACAGATGTATTCGTACTGGAGGACGTTGCGGTGGGGAACGGCGTGTTGTTAGCGGTGTTCGACAAGGATGCGGTGAACGTCGCTGTCGGCGTCGAGGTGAAGGCCAAGGTCGGCGTGTTCGTCTTGGTCGCCGTATCGCTGGCGGTTTTCGTCATAGTCAACGTGAATGTTGTCGTCGAAGTCGGAGTAAAAGTAAAGGTAGCCATCTGCGAGCCCTGTACCGTAACTGTGAACAATTGGGTGGACTTCGATCCACAGGAGTTGGTGTAGGTCGCCGTGAAGCCGTTGGTTCCAGCGCTCAATGGGATTTTGTCGACTTCCCGTGCGGTGGAAGTAAACCCATTGGGGCCGGTCCAGCTCCAGGAACCGCCGGTTAAGGGCTGGGGGCCCAAATTGACCGTGGCTGGGAGTGAAGCAACCGTAACGCTGGTAACCTGGCTCCAAGCCGCTCCGTTGACCTGGATAAAGGGGGTAATGGCTGTAGACGGGCAAGGCGTTGGCGAGGCGGTGGCCGAGGGGATGGGGGTTTGTACGGGCAATAGACCGTAAACATAGAGGCCCGTCGAGGTAGTGTAATAGACCTTTCCATTGGCAACCAAGGGTGGTGTGAACTTGACACCCGCCGCCGCGGTATCGCGGCCTCCCGCCGCCTGGGATGAATTCCAAAGTTCCGTGGATAGGTTGGAAGCATCATAGGCATGGAGGGTGGCCGGGCTTCCGAATTGGCTTGCCCAAACGATGCCGTTGGCGGTCCCATTTGAAGACACGCTGGGAGAGCATCCAGGGAAGGGAAAAGTAAGGCTGGTTTTGGAAATGGGCGTGGTGTTGTAAAGGCCGTTGCTGACCGCGTAGGCCTTCAAGGGCTGGTTGACCATTCCCCAAAATACGAAGTTATGGGAACCGTCACTGAAACAAGAGGGGACCGAATAGCCGCTTCCCCCATTGGCAAAGGATTGGACACAGGTATTGGCTGAGGCGTTGAAATGGCCCAAGTTGTCACGATCGACCAGATAAATTTTTCCGGTTTTATCATCACCCGTCATGAGATGGGGATGGACGGTGCTTCCGAAGGAGTCGGGAAACAGGATGTTCCCTCCCGTCCCGACGTCCTGGTCGGTGCTGCTCAAGGTCGCTTCATTGAAGGGAGTGAAATAATCGGAGACGGTCAGGGTTCCGGGGAGGAGCCGGATAAAACTGTTGGAATAATCCTGGCCCCCACTATTGGCGTCAAAGGACCCATTGGCCACGGTCCCGAAAATGTTCCCCGAACCGTCCGCCCCCAAGGCGCAACCGCTCTCCCAAATAGAGCCCTCTGAACCGTTTGGAGTGGTACAAAAAACTCCCAACTGTTGGGAAAGATTCGATGCGTTATAGGAAATAACCCAGCCCTGATAAGGCTGGTCGTCGCAATGGGAGCCCCAAGTTGTGTAGATTAACCCGTTCAAAAGAAGCAAACCCGGCCGTTCAATCTCCTGCTTGGCGTTGAAGGTTTTGCCCCCAAAGACGGCCTTGATCAGTTCCGGACCGTTGAATTTCTCCGCGCCGTTCGAAATATCCAGGGCATGGAGGTGAGCGGCATAGCTGGTGACCCCGCCGGAGACGACCTGGACATCGTCCACCATATAGATCGTTCCCGAGGAAGTGTCGATCACGGGAGTGTCGAGAATACCGAATTCCG
>CAZHFP010000125.1:4937-7530 GCA_964531065.1 uncultured bacterium | reverse complement strand
CTTCTTCGGCTCTTCGTCATCCTCCAAAAAGGACGACATCATTTGAAGGCTGTGGGTGACCGTGGGCAGCACCCCCAGCAATTGGCGGACCTGTTCCCCTGTATTGGAACGGCCGAAACTCAGGCGCAGGCCCTGCTTGGCTTCTTTATCGGTCCTGCCCATGGCGATCAGCACATGGGAAGGCGGGGCCGAACCCGCGGCGCAGGCGGCGCCGGAAGACAGTGCGAAGCCCTTGGAATCCAGGCTGTGGACCAGATTCTCGCCGTCAATGCCGGGAAGGGTGATATTAATCAACCCCGGCACCCGGTCTTCGGATTTTTGAGGCCCGTTGAGTTTCGCCTCGGGGTAAATCTTCTTGAGCTCGTCCCAAAAAATATCCGTCAGCGCCCTAAGGCGGCTTCTCTCGGTCACTTCGGAGCAGATGTGCTTGGCCGCTTCGCCCAGCCCCACGATGCCCGCGACATTTTCTGTCCCGCCCCGCCGGTCCCTTTCCTGGCCGCCGCCGTGGATGAGCGGCACCAGTTCCACGCCCTTGCGCTGGTAAAGAAACCCCACGCCCTTGGGCCCGTAAATTTTGTGGCCCGACACGGAGAGTAAATCGATGTGATCGGTCTGGGTGTTGATCGGGATCTTGCCGTAGGCCTGGACCGCGTCGGTGTGGAAAAGGATGCCCATCTCCCGGGCCATCTTCCCTATTTCGACGAAGGGTTGGATCGTGCCGACTTCGTTGTTGGCGGCCATAATGGAAATGAGTCCGGTCTCGCCGGGGCGGATGGCTTTTTTGACTTCCTGGACGGAAATCCTTCCTTCCGAATCCACCGGCACCTCGGTCACCGCGATGCCCTGGTTGGTGAGCCACTCGGCGCATTCCAAAACGCAATGGTGCTCCACGGAGGAAATGACCACATGGCGGAACTTGCCGTGAAAGGCCAGCGCCGCTCCCTTGTGGGCGCTGTTGACGCTTTCCGTGCCGCCGCTGGTAAAAACAATTTCTTTGGGATCCGCGTGGAGGGTCTGGGCGATCTTATCCCGGGACCGCTCAATGGCGGCCCTGGCTTCCCGGCCGAAGGAGTGGACGCTGGAAGGGTTTCCAAAATCGCCCCTTAAATAGGGCATCATTTCCTCGAGAATTTTCTCCTCCAGGGGAGTGGAAGCTGCGTGGTCGAAATAAATCATCAAAAAATCCTTAGCGTTTATTAGGATTCTATCTTACTTCTTCCGGGCTCAAAAATCAGCGGGTCCCGACATGACAATATTTGGGTATAATCCTAATCGCCATCCCATCATGGAGGACGGCCCCTGAACCCACCGCCTCTAAGATGATATAAAAGGAGAATTAAGGAATGAAAAAAATTTTGACGGGCGGTCTTCCCCTCGCGCTTTTGTTAGGAATCACCTTAATGGGCTTCCCCGCCCAAGCGCAAGAAGATGATGCCTCGGCGACAAAGACCTCTTCCAAGTCCCTTTCCGAAAGGGTCAAGGAGCTGGAAAAAAAGCTGGCCGCCGTTGAGGAGTCCGCCAGCGAGAAGTTCCAGCAGGTCCACGAGGACCAATTGCGGCTTCATTTCAACCTGTATGGGGACGCCGAATACCGGTTGTTCGGACCCTCGGGCTCCTTCCCCCAATCCAACGGCTTTTACATCGGCCAGACGGACCTTCATATCATGGGACGCTACGGCGACCATTTGAGCTTTATGTGCGAGAACGTCGTTGAGTTCGACGGCCAAGACCCCACTATCGACCTGGAGCGCATCCTGGTGGCCTACGCTTTCGATGACAAGCTTCAAATCGGCGCGGGCCGCGACCATACCTGTTTCGGCTACTGGAACCGTACCTTCCACCACGGATCCCATCTGCAAACCACCATTGACCGTCCTTTCTTTATCGCCTTTGAGGACGGCGGCAGCAGCGGCATCCCCTCCAAAGGCGGCGTGGTTCCCAGTCATTTCGTGGGGATCTTCGCCAATGGAACCTTTGACCTGGGGGCCTCGGCGCTGAAATACGAACTCAACGTTGGAAATAACGGAAGTATCGGCCTCGACGGGGACGGCGCGGGAAACCCCACGGACGCCTTTATCAACTTCAGCCCCGAGGGCGACCAATTCAAAAGTAAACGCGTGGCGGGCCGCCTGGTGTTCAAGCCAATTTCCGACGGCGGTTTGGCCTTCGGCGTCGCAGGGGTTTTGAGCGAGTACGGCGTCCTTCCCTCGGATCCGTCGCTGGCCCTCAACCCTTCCCTTCCCTCCAATATGTTTTTTACCGACCTGGCCCAGCTTCTGCTGGAAGGAGAAGTTATCTACATGGACGACAAGGTCGAGTTCCTGAGCGAGTTTTATCAATTCAACAACGCCATCGGGGGCGGCACCACGGTGGGAAGCTCGAACAACACGGCCTTTTATATCCAGGCCGGTTACCAGGTCTCTGCCGATGTCAAACCTTACGTCCGGGTGGAAAACCTGGACATCAATGGAACCGATCCCTACTTCCGGGCCCTGCTTTGGTCCAACAAATCCGTTTGGTTGGCTGGCATCCGGTTTGAGATGGTTCCCCTCGCCTCATCTCTAAAAATAGAGGCCCGTTCCATCAATGACAG
>CAZHFP010000125.1:1385-4837 GCA_964531065.1 uncultured bacterium | reverse complement strand
AGGAGGATAGGATGAAATATCTGAAAAAAAACATGGCTCTCGCCGCGGTCATCGCGGTGTTGGCGGGGCTTTCCATTCCCCTCTCGGCCAAGGCTAAAATCTCCAAAGTGGCCGTCGTGGTGAAGGCCGATGGGGCCCTCACCGACCTAAGCCTCAAGGACATCCGGGCCATTTACACGGGAGAAAAGCTATACCAAGGTTCCAACAAAATCGAGCCCCTGGTCAACGGCAACGAGGCGGTCGCCGGATCCTTCTTTAAAAAAGTTTTGGAAAAAACCAAGGCCCAGTACAAAAAAATATGGAACAGCAAGGCTTTCGTAGACGCCCTCACGGCCCCCGCCGTCCTGCCCGACTCGGCCGATATTTTGCGGACGGTTAATAAGGATGACAGCGCCATCGGCTTCGTGGATGAAAGCGACATTTCTTCGACCCAGCTGCAGTACATCAAGGTCATCTACTCGGCGGACCTGGGCGAGTAATTCCGCCCCAACTTTTTTCACCCCAAAATAAAAAGGCCCTCCCTCGATGAGGAAGGGCCTTCCCGCTAGCAGACCGCCGATCACCTTACCAAACCTCAAGACGGCTGCTCACCGCATTAGAAAATTCCCTTCTCCCTTGAGGGGAGAAGGCCAGGATGAGGGTGATTCAAAAAATTTACTTCACCCCTCACCCTACCCTTTTGCCCTGAGGCACTCGAAGGGCTCCCGCATCAGACTTCGCTAAAGCTACGCCCGACAAGAGGGGCGAGGGAACAATCAAAAAACATCTCTCAATCCACCCGCTTCATCCTCACCCCAAAGTCCACGTTGTTTTTCACCCACTTGAGAAACAAATCCTGCTTTTCCATGGGTCCTTGCGGCGTGAAGATCTTGGGGTCCTTCCAAGTTTCCATGACCGGGGCTTCCTGGGTCCAAACCTTGACCCGGCGCCTCGGCACCTGGCTTTCCCACTTCTTCCCCACCGCGGGATCGGTGTAAAGCAGGCGCAGGGTCACGTTGCGGGAAAGTTTTTCCATGGCCGACAGGTCAATGCCCCGGTAATCATGGCGCCCATGCCTTCCGGGCAGGTCGAGCACCCCGTCGCTGAGCATCAGGATGGACAGGGGCTTCAAGACCATCTTGCGGTCCTTGACCATTTCCGAGACCTTGTCAAAGAAGGCGTTGTAGTCGGTGTAGCGGTCCTTGTGGTTTTTCGGAAAAATTTCCTGAAGCTTGGCCTCGATCTCTTCCGGAGTTTTATTTTGAAAGGTCTCGATGGGGTAGAAAACTTTCGGCTCCCCCTTCTGGTCGCCCCCGATGGAACCCACGAATAGCGCGGCGGGTTTGTCGAGCCCCTCCAGGCCGTTCAAATGGGCGTAAAGGTAGCGCGCCAGAAAACTCATCGAGTCGTCGAAGTCCGCGCCCTTCAGGAAGGACCCGCTCACGTCCACCCCCACGAACATTACCATCCGGGGCTGGGGAGTTGTGTCCAGCCAGGAAGCGCCCGCGGGAACACCCAGTAAAGAGGCCAGGGCCAACCCGAGAATCAGTTCCCGGGCCCTCATGAGTGCGCCTCCTGGGCCGGAGCGGTGGGAGTCACGGCGGCCGGGGCCGCCGACTTGACCACCCGAAGTGTCTTTTTCACCTTATGGTTGTGATTGGCCGGCTTAGGCTCCAGCAGTTCCTTCGACCGCATGATGTCCCGGAAGCTCTTGAAAGGCAGATCAAACAAATGCCGGGAAGCGATGAGAAGGATGAAAAAATTCACCACGGCCGAAACCACTTGCAGGGGCGGCAAGATGAAAGCCCCCAAAAGCTCGTCGGCCTTTTGCCGGACCCAATCCGCGTCCGACTTGAAATGGAAGTAGAAGCTGACCGTGTAGGCGAAGGCGTCCTCCATTGCCGGCCGCTCTTGTCCCTCGATTTTTTTCAGGCCCGTTCCCTGGATGATGGCCGTGATGATCGGCACGCCGTGGGAAGCGAAGAGGAACCAGGTCATGCCCCGGACTCCCAGCCAGGCGAGAAACCCTAAAGCCAGGGTGCCGCCCATCCCCAGGTCAAAATCCTTGGAAGTGTGCTGGGCGAACCAGGGCACCAGCGAATCCACCAGTTCCCGGTAGAGGAACAGCACTTCCACGAAGGCCGCCACGGCCTCCACCATGGATATTTTCACGATCGCCGGAACGTTGCGGGTGTTCAAGGCTTCCGTCCAGGCCGACAGCACCGCGTAACTGCCCAGGATCAGGAAAAGCATAAACAGAAACAGGGGAATCCGGATGACCGCCTCGGACAGCTCCCCGCCCGTCAGGTTCGCCAAGGTATCCATCACCAAGGGCGTCATGACGTAGGTAAAAACCACCGCTTCCACCACACACCAGAAAAAGGTGAGGACCACGGCGATCCATGGGACGCCCGGCGTGGCGGCGTTCTTCGCCACGTGTTTGATCATACGGAAGGGCACCAGCAAAATATCCTGGAGGATGAACCAGAGCCCTAAGACCATCGCCCGCGCCAAACCATAGAGGGAGACGGTGAGAACGAGCATAAATTTAAAGAAGCCCCCCCAATAGGCGAAGATACTTTTAAGTAAGTCCCACCAGGTGACGAAAAAGGCCTTGAGGAACTCCACCCGCCTTTGCCGGACAATGACCGTTAAAAGGCAGAGGATGCTCACCCAAAGGCAAATCAGAACCGCGCCGGCGGGAAGCAGTAGAAAAACACGCTTAGCGCCCGCTAAAACAAGCGGATCCTTCGCGCCCCAGGCAAACTCCATCAGCGTTTTTTGAAAAAAAGCGGGAAAGAATAAAACCGAAAGAACAATCGATCCGATGCTGGATGCACCCTGATCCATGTGAGGCCTCCGTTTCCAAAGGGAAGGGCGCCCGCGTCCTGGTTTGCTTTTTCCGGTAGCCATGGGGTTTATCCATAATGAGTGGGGCTCTTGCCCCAGCATGGAAAACCCCATTGCCCTTATCTCTTTATCGGGCTTGCCCGAATTCAAAAGAAGGATAAGGGCGATGTTCGGCGCAGCGGAATCAGCCGCCTGTGACCTTGGGGACCTTCAGTTACAGGGTAGGACTGGAGGGGATTTTCGGCCAACGTTATCGACGTTAAACCTGGGTTGGTGCATTACCTTGGGGAAATGAGGCTGGTTGAACGAGCGGGTGAAAACGGATATCGGTCTCTGTTTTCGTGTGAAATTTTTCACAAAGTCGATTCAAAATTAATTCCCTTCTCCCTCGAGGGGAGAAGGCATGCCGATAATCTATAAGACTCAATGTATTCGGCATTGTGCCAATATCATTTTGGATTAATATCCAAAATTGGCACAGGATGAGGGTGGTTAATGCTGTGCTTATCTGTCATTGCGAGGAACGAATTGCGTGACGAAGCAACCCCAGTTCATGGGTTGTTTTCGCTTTAAATGATCCGGCAAGTCAACTTCAACGGCTTATTAATAACCCATAAACTGAG
>CAZHFP010000125.1:0-1285 GCA_964531065.1 uncultured bacterium | reverse complement strand
AGAGTATTCACTCAAATCATTTCACTGAATTTTCAACGCAGGAGCGCCGAGCCATCCGCGGCCTTCTGGCTTCCCGCCAGAATGAGGATCACGTCGATCAGCCACCAGATTCCAATGCCGCCAAAGGTTAAAACCTTCAGCAGGGCCAAGCCGCCGTATCCCAGATAGGCCCGGTCCACACCGGAAAAGCCCAGGAAAATAGAAAGCAAAAGAGCCGTGATCCATTTTTTCTCCGCCTCCGGCTTTACCGGCGACCCATCCCCCGCTTTGAGGGTTCCCAGCAATAGCCGCGTAAAATCCACAAACCACCAGATGCACATCCCGCCGAGAGTGAAGAATTTCAGCAGGCCCAAGCCGACGGAGCCGAGATAAAAACGGTCCACGCCGAAAATGCCGAAGAAATGGGACAGGATGACCGCCACGATCCAATCCTTCTTTTCCACACCTCCCGCGGGGGTGTTACTGCCGGGGTTTAATCCCTTCTCGCTTAAGTACCGGTTCGCGACCGTTTCCGGTTCGCCGAAGGAATCGATTATGGAGGCAATGCTCCTTTTAGGATTCTTCGCCTGGGCGTCCAAGATATGGCTTTTGATTTCCGAGATGATGTCGGCTCTTTCGCTGGGGGCGACAGGACTTAGGGCCTTATCGAGCCTCCCCAGGAACGCCTCAATGGCGGGATCTATGGGCATGGTCATTTCCTCCTTGGGCTTTTGCGGGTTTGAACGGACTGGTAGGCGAGGATCATCTTCTCGAATTCAGCTTTCATTTCCTCCAACAACACAGTCCCCCGGGCGGTCAAGGAGTAGAACTTGCGCGGATGGCCGCTGAGGTTCTCCGTCTCCCACTGGGTGTCCAGGTACTGGTCCTCCGCCATGCGGTTGAGCAGAGGATAAAGCGTGCCTTCTTTGAGGGGCAGACCCTGATCTTCCAGCTTTTCCAGCAGGTCGAAACCGTAGAGACGCTTGTATCTTTGGATCAACAGCAGGATACAGAGCTCCAGATAGCCCCGGCGCACCTGGGTTTTCCAATTATCCATTCGTTCCGTCATGGGATATACATAGCATCACTAGGTATTAGGTGTCAAGTGGGTTTAAGGAAGTTAACGATATAAGGCCCTTATTTTATTTCCAAAAATAAAAAAAGAGGAGGGGCATTAGCCCGCTCCTCTTAATTAAGAAGACATCAAAGTTTTATGCAGCTCCCGAAAATTACTTCCGGACGACGATTTGAGTGACCTGGTGGCCGACCAGCCCGCCCTGATTGTTGGTCAAGTCCACCACCACGA
>CAZHFP010000124.1:0-7551 GCA_964531065.1 uncultured bacterium | reverse complement strand
TCGTCCTATACCCTGATCCCAGGCTTAAGTTAAAGAGCAAGCCGGTCACCCAATTCCACCCCGATTTAAGGGGATTGGCCGCGGATATGACCGAAACCATGAGGGAAGCCAATGGAGTGGGCCTAGCCGCCATTCAAATCGGCGAAGCCATCCGGATGATGGTGATGGATATCAACTATGACCTGGAAGACAAAGGCGAAGCCCTGGCGATGTTCAACCCCGAGTTGTTAATGGAAGATGGGTCGGAAGCCATTGAGGAAGGTTGTCTTTCCATTCCGGATGTCAGGGAAGTGGTAGAGCGTTCCTTTAAGGTAAAGGTGAAATTCCAGGATTTGGACGGCAAGGAACAGACGGCCGAGTACGAGGGTTTGTTGGCCCGATGCGTTTTGCATGAAATTGACCATATGGATGGAAAATTATTTATTCAAAAGGTTCCGGCGGTGAAACGCCTGTTCTTAAAGAAGCAACTCGATAACCTCAAAAAGAATTTCCAAGAAACCGTCCGCCTCTAAAAACGGCTGACAGCTGTCAGCTGATAGCCGCCAGCCATGAAATCCCGTTTTTGCTTGAGCCGAATGTTCACTCAAAAGGCCACCGATGAATCAACCGATGCGTGTCTTGTTCATGGGAACATCGGATTTCGCGGTTCCGGCCCTCAAGGCTCTCCCGTCTTCCGGCTATTCCGTAACCTTGGTTGTAACCCAGCCGGACCGCCCCGCGGGGCGGGGATTGGAATTGAAAGCCTCACCGGTCAAGAAAGCCGCCGAAGAATTGGGCCTGCCTCTGTTTCAGCCGGAAAAAATCAGGACACCTGAGGCGGTTGAGGCGGTCAAAAAAACAGAGCCGGATGTGATCGTGGTTGCAGCTTACGGACAGATATTACCCCCGTCGATTCTTCAGATTCCTAAACTCGCTTGTTTGAATATCCACGGCTCCATCCTGCCGAAATACCGGGGAGCGGCGCCGATTCATTACGCCGTCATGGCCGGGGACAAGGAAACAGGCGTGACCCTGATGCACATGAACGAGAAGATGGATGAAGGGGATATTCTTTTAATTAAAAAAACACCTATGGGCCCCGGGGAGACAACGGGTGAAGTTCATGACAGGTTGGCGCTCTTGGGGGCGGAGGGATTGCTGGAATCTTTAAAGCTTCTCGCCAAGGGAAACGCCCCGCGGCAGGTTCAGGACCCGTCCCAAGCCAGCTACGCCCCCTCCATCAAACGGGAGTTTTGCAAGTTGGATTGGAATAGCCCCGCTTCCCGCTTGTTCAACCGGATCAGGGGCCTTTCACCCTGGCCCGGCGCGGAAACATCCTGGAAGGGAATGGAATTGAAAATTTACAAAGCGGCTTTGGATGATCGGAAGGGAAAGCCGGGAGAAGTATTGGAAGTTTCTAAAGAAGGAATTTTGGTAGGAGCGGGTGTTGGATCGGTGAGACTTAAAGAAATACAACCGCCCGGCAAGCGCCGGATGCCGGCTTACGATTTCACCTTGGGTCATCCGGATTTCAAAGCGGGGGAAGTGCTTTCCTAATTTGTCATTGCGAGTTTGAAAAAGTAAATGACAAGATAAAGTTCAAAATCTCCCTCATCCCTCCCCTCTCCCCTCGAGGGAGAAGGTGGTCTTTTTTCTCCCTTGCCCCTGGAGGGAGAGGGGGGCTTTTGGTTTATGATTATTTCGGTTTGTGACGGTATACTGAAATATTGAAACTCAAGTGAAGATTAATAAACAGTAAGAAAGTAACCAAAGCAAATGGAAACCCCCAGCAGTCCTGAATCTTCCGCTCCCAAGTCCCCGCGCCGCTCCGCCACTACTCGTAAATCTTCAGCTGGGAAAACACCCCGACGTTCTGTTGCCGGTAAACCCGCGCGAAAATCGTCGAAAACAACTCGTCTTACGGGGAGCTCTCCGGTTAAAAAAAGCTCCGTGGTTCGTTCCGAGCGCCCCAGGAAGCCTCGTGCTGCCGTTGCGCCAATTGAAGTAAACTCGGGCGTCGCGCCGCCTTTGCCAAATACTCCACCTGCTAGAGCGGAGAGGCCCATTCTTCCCATGATGGCTCCGGTTCAAGCGTCGGTTACTCCCTTGCCACCATCGCCATTGCCGCCTCGGCAAGGATCCTCGGTACCCAATCATCCCGTGAACAGGTCACCACAAAATTTCAGACCGTCTCACTCTCCGTCGTCGGGCCGCCGTCCTTTTAGGCCGGGAGGGTCGAACCGCCCTTCCTCCGGCAGGCCGCCTTTTCGCAAGGGTCCGCATGACCGTCCTAACCGACCCATGGAACAGCGCCCTGGCGGCAGTGCTTCGTCCCCGGGCCCGACCCATTCACGAACACCTGGGGAAAATCATCCCGCCGGCAGGCCGCCGCAAAATTTTAGGCCTTCTCAGTCTCCGTCAACCAGTCGTCCTCCTTTTAGATCGGGAGGACCGAACCGATCTGCGGCGGGAAGGCCGCCCTTTCGAAAGGGGCCTGGAGACCGATCAAGCCGCCCGATGGGGCCCAGGCCCAGTGGTCCGAGGCCCGTGGGGCCTCGTGGGGAAGTTGGAAGAGACACGATTTCGCCCTCGCGTTTAGGAGCGGCCAAGGCCCTTTATAGTTTGGAGAAGGGTTCGAAGGTATCTGATGTTCTGGTTTCCAATCGAAACTTAATCCCTGAGGATGAGGCGCTATTACGGGAATTAGTTTACGGCTGTACCAGGCAAAAACGCCTCTTAGATCACTATCTGGGAACCCTGTGCCAAACCCCTTTTGAAAAACTTCCAGTCGAGGCGAAGATCGCTCTCAGGCTGGGGCTTTACCAGCTTTTATTCCTCGACCGGGTGCCGGCCCACGCCGCGGTGCACGAATCGGTGAATCTGGCCAAGCAGGGCGGACAGGAAAAGCTCAGCGGTTTTGTGAACGCGGTCTTACGCACGGCCGAAAAGAATAAGGCCGCGCTGGAAGTTAAGGGCGACAGCGACGTGGATACCCTGTCCATTCGTTTTTCCCACCCCACTTGGATGGTCAAGAAATGGACCAAGGAATATGGTTCTGAAAAAACAGAAGCGATTTTAAAAGCCAACAACCAGCCCCATCCGGTCTATCTCCACGTCAAACAAGGCATGGTGGGGAAGGTGGCGGAGGATTTGAGCAAGCAGGGTGTTCGTCTCTCCTCGGAAGCCTGGCCATCCCATACCCTTCGGCTTCGAAGCCACGAGGGCGGCCTTTTTACCGGTGAAAGTTTTCAACAGGGGGAATGGATTGTCCAGGACTGGGTGCCCCAGGCCATGCTGGAGATGCTTCCTTTTTCTGAAGGTCAAAGGGTTTGGGATGTTTGCGCCGCGCCGGGAGGAAAAACGGTAGCCTTAGCCTGGAAAACGGGTGAAAAGGGCCAGGTCTTGGCCAGCGACGCCTCCCCCGATCGGCGGAAAAAACTGGCTGAAAACATTAAACGTACGGCTCTGAAGCAGGTCATCGTTTATGACGGCCTCGTTTCCAAATTGCCCCCCGCCCAAAAATTTGAATTGGTTTGGATCGACGCCCCTTGCAGTGGAACCGGGGTTTTATCCCGCCGGGCGGACATGCGCTGGAGGTTAATTCCAAAGGACATTCCCTCCGCCGTGGAAACTCAAAAGCAACTGTTGGAAGAGGGCCAGGGCCATCTTTATCCTAAAGGACACATGGTCTATAGCACCTGTTCCATGGAGAAGGAAGAAAACCAGGAAGTGGTTTCGGCCTTTTTAAAAAATCATCCTGATTGGGAAGTTTTTTTTCCCGCCTTGCCTGAAAACCACCCGGAGATTTTCAAGGATGATTTGGGTGTTACCTTTTTGCCGACAGCCGAGCATGACGGCGGTTTCCTCGCGGTTTTGTCCCGGAAGAGTTAAGCCCTTTGGTTGAAGTTGCTTAAGGGCTCTTTTATACTTTCCTGTCTTTATTTCCAAAAGCCCTGAGGGGAGCCAGCTTTTTGAAAAAACGTCTATTCATTTTTTTCTTGATCCCGGGATTTCTCCCTTTGTCCGTCCAGGCTTTGGAAGAACCACACTTTGAGGTTGTTCTTCAAAACGGCTTGATTGTTGACGGGACAGGAACGTCCCCCTACCGGGGGGATGTGGCCCTGAATGGGGGCAAGATTGCCCGTATGGGGGCCCTAGGAGCCTATCAAGCCGACCGGGTGGTGGATGCCTCCGGGTTGGTGATCGCGCCCGGTTTCATCGACATCCTTTGCCACAACGACCTGATGTGGACGGTTAAAGAACAAGAACGGGCTGTCCGAGGCGGGGTGACTTCGGGGCTCGCGGGCAATTGCGGATTTTCCGTCCTAGACGTCGACAAGAACCTCACGAAACTTCAAAAACAGCACAGCTTGATAAATCTTGGAACGCTCATCGGGCAGGGAAGCGTCAGGGATTGGTTTGTGCGTAGTCACCGGCAGGATCCGGCCAGTCCCGCGGACATGGCTAAGATGAAAGCTTTCGTGGAGCAGGGATTGATGGCGGGGGCCTTCGGACTTTCCAGCGGGTTGGGCTATGAACCAGGCGAATGGTGCCAGCCGGCGGAGCTGGAGGATTTGGCTTCAGCCCTGACAAAATATCCGCACGCTGTTTATTACACCCACATCCGCAATTACCGGTCCAATGTCCTGGAGGCGATCAAGGAAGCCCTTCATGTGGGACAGGTAGATAAAATTCCCGTGGTGATCCAGCACCTTTTGTTTAAACTTCCCAGTAATTGGGACCAGACCGAAAGCGGCCTCAAGTTGTTGGAAGAGGCCCAAGAAAAGGGTCAATCGGTTTTCGCCACGGTTTATCCCTATGACTTTTGGGGGAATGAGGTCCAGATACCTCTGGCGCAATTTCTTTACCTTCCCAAAGACTCGGACCGATGGGCTTTTTATCAAAGCGGGGTGAAGCGGGATGATATTCTCGCCTCGATTCGGCGGCGCCTTCAGGAATACGGAGGCGGTTCCAAAATTGAGATCACCCATGTGCACTTTCAGGCTTTTCGGGACAATTTAGGAAAAAATTTAAAAGAATTGGCCAAGGCCCGGAAATTTACGGAAGAAGAGACCGTTTTGACCCTTTTGCTTGAAAACAAGGGGGATGTGAAGATCTGCTACCACGGACTTTCCGAGGAAGGCTTGATTAAAAAAATTCAATCTCCCTTTATTTTATTCGGTTCCGATTCAACCGGCGCCATACCCCATCCCAGGGACGTGGGCGCCTTTCCTAAGCTTCTAGGAAAATATGTCCGCGATGAACGGGTGATTCGTTTGTCCGAGGCGATCCACCGCTTGACCGAGGAACCGGCCAGGCTTTTGGGTTTGAAAGACCGGGGACTGCTGAAAGAAGGCTATTGGGGGGACGTGGTGGTGTTTGATTCGGCCACGATCGCGGATCGTGCCACGGCGGTTTCACCCTGGGAATCGCCGGTCGGAATTAAAATGGTCCTAGTGAATGGCCAAGTTGTTTACGAGAAGAGTACATTCAACGGACGTTATCCCGGAAAGGTTCTTCGCCGGAGCGACGATTAGGAAAAGCCCATGTCATTGTTTTTCACGGACAAAAAACTGATGCAGCCGCCCATCCGCAGGGCGGCCCATTCGGATCGAACGGCCTGGATCATGGCGGAGCATTCAAAACTGGCCTATGAAAGAGACGGCAAAAAACTTAGGAAATATTTGAAAGACGGCGGCTTCCAATTGGTCCAGGCCTTCGACAAAAATGAGACCCAAGCCTATCTGGCCAAGTGCAAGGAATATATGGTCTTGGCGTTCCGGGGAACGGAGCCCAAAGAACTCAAGGATATTTGGACGGATTTAAAATTCACGCCCTTCAAAAAAGAAAAATGCGTGATGCACGAGGGGTTTTACGAGGCTTACCGGGATATTGAGAAGGACTTGGTGCAGGCGGTCCGCAAAATAAACCTGCCCCTCTATGTAACGGGACACAGCCTGGGCGGAGCCCTGGCCCTCATGGCCGTCATGTATTTGCCTGACATGGATTGGACGGCGGCTTGTTATACCTTTGGCGGGCCGAAAGTGGGGAATGACGATTTCACCGATGAATTGTTCAAGGTGCCGGTTTACCGGACGGTTCACGCCTCCGACATTGTTCCGTCCCTTCCCCCCTTCTGGCTGATGTTCTTCGGCATCTTTTATCAACAAGCCGGGGATATGCGCTACCTGACTCGTAAAGGAAAGATGGTGATCGGCATTCGGGGGTACTTTATTTATGTTTGGGAATTATCCAAGTCCCTTTTACTGCCCTTTTTCTGGGGACGGCTGGTGGGGGACCATAGCATGGATGATTACCGTCATAAACTTTTGAAAGTGGCTTCAGATAAGGTGTAGACCAAAAGGGTGTTTGATGCTCCGGGAAGGAGGGCGAAAAAATGGGTGACAATATTATTGAGGATCTCGGACCCCTAAAATTTTTAGTGGGCGTATGGGAAGGCGGAACGGGAGACGACACCGCTCCCGGGGACGACCGGGGGATGGAAAAGAACCGATACCGTGAAAGGATGGTGCTGGACCCTTTTAAACCCGTTAAAAATCACGAACAGATTCTTTGTGGATTGCGATATTTTACCCAAGCCTGGAGGCTCGGGGAGCCGGATCCTTTTCATGATGAGGTCGGGTACTGGATTTGGGACGCGAAAGCAAAGCAAGTGATGAAATGCTTGGTCATTCCCCGGGGGATGTCCATTGTCGCGGGTGGAGAGGCTGAAGAGAATTCCAAGAGTTTCAAACTAACCGCAGAGCTGGGATCGAAAACCTTCGGCATTTGTTCCAATCCTTTCTTGGACCTGGAATTTCAAACGGTTGGCTTTGAGTTGGAAATGGTTTTCAACGGCGATGGCGGCTTTAGCTACAGCCAAAATACCAAGATCAAGATGAAGGGGCAGCCCAAGATTTTTGAGCATCGGGATAAAAATACGTTAAAGCTCCTGAAAAGATAGGCTTTGCTCGTTTTCGTTCCTCCGTTTATGCGAATAAACAGGTTCAAAAAACCTGTTTTGAAATATACAATGAGCCGTCTTTCGGTTTCGCTCCGGTTCTTATTACCCATATTTATCTTGGAGTTTTGAATGAAATTATTTCCTCGTTTCAGGCGTTTGTATATCGTGGTTTTATTTTTGGCTTTGAGCCAGGCCGCCCAGGGCTATACGGTGGCGGATTACTATCAAGCGGGCCTTCAGCTTTTTAACGCGAAGGACTACGTGAAAGCCGTCCAGTATTTCAGCGCCGCCTTAAGCCTAGACCCGAACAATACCGCGTCCCTCCAGGGCCGGGCCAACTGTTATTATTCCTTGGGCCAATACCAAGACGCCCTGAATGATTATGAAAAGGTCCAGGCCATCGCCCCATCACCCCAGCTTTCCCAATTCATTCAAGCGGTTCAGGCGAAAGTCGGCCCCGCTTCCCCCGCGTCAGGCGGAACTGCTTTACCCGCGGCCGCTCCCGGGGAATCCTTCAACCAGGGCGTGGCCCTGTACCAGCAAAGGCAATACGCCGCCGCTGTCCCTGATTTTCAAAAGGCTGTCCAAGAAAATCCCGCCGACGCCAA
>CAZHFP010000123.1:0-7939 GCA_964531065.1 uncultured bacterium | reverse complement strand
ATGCCGCGACGCAAACCCGCTAAGACAAAGGAAAGAAGGTCCGTTGTTAGGCCCAAAAACGGCAAAGAAGCTAATCCCTATATTGCCAACGAATTCAAGGAACAGGACGCCTGGCGCATGTTCCGCATCATGGCCGAATTTTTTGAGGGTTTTGAAAATTTACGCAATGTCAGGCCCGCTGTGACGATTTTTGGCTCGGCGAGGACCTTGCAGAACGCCGACGATTATAAATTGGCCCGAGAGATCGGCTTTGGGTTATCCAAGAAAGGCTTTTCGATTATTACGGGTGGAGGCCCGGGCGTCATGGAAGGCGCCAACCTGGGAGCCCATGAGGCCGGAGGGCGTTCCGTCGGCTGCAATATCGAGCTTCCCTTTGAGCAAAAGCCCAACCCCTACATCAACTTGCCGATCAATTTTCACTACTTTTTTATCCGGAAGGTCATGTTTCTCCGCTACGCCTCGGCGGTGATAGTACTCCCAGGCGGCTTCGGCACCATGGATGAAATGTTCGAGGTCTTGACCCTGGCCCAGACCCGCAAAATCGACCCCATTCCCATCGTGTTGGTGAACAAGAAGTTCTGGAAAGGACTTATCGATTGGATCGAGACAACCATTTCCGCCGACCGAAAATATATTGATAAAAACGACGTAAACCTTTTCCACGTAGTGGATACGGCCGAGGAAGCCATCAAGGTCGTCACCCAATATTACAAATATAAGAAGCTGTAGAAACCCCATGGCCAAACCGTTCTTTCGGATTTTGGCGGCGGGATTGGCCTGGACTTGGATAGGTCAGGCCCTTGCCTCTTCCATTGATTTGTCCAAGGCCGCCAACATGGGCCCGGGGGAGTCTTTCGATGAGGTGTCCCCGGAAATGGCGGACGCCAAGGCGAAGAGCGGTTTCGCCAGCCTCCCGACAGGCCAGCAAACCTTCCGCGGAGTGCCGTTCCTGATGATGGATCCCGGCCAACACGGCGGCCATTCTTTTGTAGTCCTCAAGGGCCGCCATAAACCTGAATTTCCCGAGGGTGTCTCCATTCCCGCCGGAGGCGTCAAGGCCGCCACCCTTTATTTTCTCCATACCTGCCGCTGGGGCGGCACTGCTTCTAACATCACCGTGGCTGAGTACGACGTGGTTTACGATGACGGCCAGATCGCGGCGATTCCCCTAAGGGTGGGGGTGGAACTCACGAATTTTTTTAATCCGGACGATACGGCTGCCAGCACCCTGGCCTGGTGGTACAAATACAAGAATATAGAAATGGGCGTGAATTTCTTCCCCTGGAAAAATCCCCATCCGGAGAAATCCATCCAGTCCATCCTTTTTAAATCCCGCGGCAATATGCCGGTGCCGATTCTTTTTGCCATCACGGCTTCTGACAAAGAACTGCCGATTTCTGCCGATTCTCCCAAACCGGAAAAGACCTTCCAAACTGATACTTCTAAGTGGATGCCTTTGGAGCCATCCGATTCTTTCCCGGTCAGTACGGCCATTAACATGAGTTTCTTGCTGGATGCGCCAGCAGGAAAACACGGACAGGTCAAGGCTGATGGCGATAAGCTTATATTTGAGGACGGTACTCCGGCGAGGTTTTGGGGCGTCCGAGTTTCGAATATGGGTTTGTGGCAGAAGACGGGTTCTTTCTCGGGTCTGGCGGATATTTTAGCGAAATTAGGCTGTAACGCCGTTATTTTAGAATGTGAAATAACCGAAGATATTTTGAAAGTTTTTAAGGAAAAAGGAATTTATATTTTCGCTGACGATCATTCGACAAAAGTAATTTCACCAGTATCGACCGCTGGTTTTCAAAAAACAGATCCGGCCATAGTGGAAGACGTTATTTCGAATTGGGCGCGCTTCAATAAAAAAATATCCATGAAACAAGAACCGATAGGATTTAATGATACTCCGACGGTAATGTCTCCAAGTTCAAGCTATATGAATCAAATGTGCGATGAGAGATATTTTGGAAAAACTTTTGGTATCCAATGGGGGGAAGAGTGGCCCAATGAGTATATTTCCGGAATGCCGATTCTCATGGCTTCTTTTGCGGCGGATCAGGGTTGGAATGCATCTTTTGGAATTGGCGGGGGTATCATTAATTATTTGGGAATGTATTTAAACGAAGATATATTCGAAAAACCAAGTCTTTACGTTCAATGGCCCACTGCAGCATTGGCTTATTTGCGCGGTGATTTGAAAGAAGGGAAAGTTTTTGTTTTGGATAAGGACAGTTCGCCACTAAAAGCCCTGGCCCACAAGTCGGGCCTCAATCCCGAGGGCGGCAAATTCAAAACCGACCGGTCTGGAGAATTGAAAGCCAAGGTCAACGAGAAGACCAAATCCTTTGTTTCCGACACAGGCCAAATCTCCTGGCAGGGGAACGTAGGAGTGGTCAAGGTGGAAGCGCCCCGGTTCCAGGCCCTCATTGGTTTTTTAAGCCACCGCAAGTTCAACAACGCCTACTGGGCGGTGGAGACGCCCAATTCCTTCGCGTCGCTGTCAGCCATATCCCTTTCCAACAAGGCCCTTAATGTTTCAGATCATCTTCTGTTAACCGGTGTGACCCGCATGGAAAACACGGGCCAAGTTTATAACGAAGCTAAAACCAAACTCTTATCGGCCGGCAAAGCCCCCATCCTGGTGGAACCCCTCGCGGCAAAAATCGTCCTTTACCGGTTCATTCATGATTCCAAACTAAAAATCCGCGCCCTGGACGCCAGTGGACAGCCCATCAAAGTTAAGGTACCGGCCAAGTGGGTCAAAAATAGCTTTGTTTTTTCGTGGGTCCCTTCGGCTTTTTACTTGGAAATCTATAAATAAGCTGAATTTTTAGAAACACTTTGAAATCGCTTTCATCAACAAAACCCAATAAATCCTAATTTGTCTTGTAAAATCGATTTAACATTCAATCGAGAGTCATGTAATATCCGTTTAGCGTTTAACTCATCCTGGGAGGATCTGCCGTTTATGGGCCAAAGCACCCAGAAGCCGTCGGAAAGACGTAAATACAACCGGGCTAAGTTTCAAGAGACGATCACCGTGCACAATGTGACCGAGTCCAAGTCGGGAAATGTTTTTGAAGTCACCGGTATTCCTATCGTTTTGAAAGCCAAGGATGTCAGCGAAGGCGGCATGAGGATTCAGATCGACGACCCCGCTTCTCCCACTAAAATTTTCAAACTCAACTTTAAGATTCCCAAAAATGGTTCGGTGGATGTTTACAGCAAGGTCGCCTGGCACAGCGAGGGACATTGCGGCCTGCAATTCATCGTTTTGGACGAGGAAGTCCGCAGGCTGATCAAGGGTTATGTGTCCAAAGTTGGTTGAAGTTAGGGCTGGAAAATAAAATCTATTTGTACGAGAATCCACCAATCCCGCCCCTTACGGCAGCGGGATTTTTTATTTTGGGGCGGCCGTTGTCTTTTGTTTTGAGTCTGGTAATACGAACAAAGTCCTAAAAATCACCCTCATCCTATCCTTCTCCCCTCAAGGGAGAAGGGATTCTTGTCTCCCTCGCCCCTTGGGGGAGAGGGCGGGGTGAGGGGTGCCTTTTGGTTTTTCCCTTCGGTGAAAATAATAAATAATTCATAATGGTGTCCATGAAACGCAGCTACCGCGACCTTAACGACGAACAACAGCAGGCGGTGATCCATAACGAGGGGCCGGCCTTGATTTTGGCTGGGGCCGGATCAGGCAAAACCCGAGTCATCACCTACCGCATCCTGCGACTGATCGACGAACTCAAGGTCCCGCCTTTCCGCATCTTGGCCGTGACCTTCACCAACAAGGCGGCCCAGGAGATGAAGAGCCGGGTGGCCGATCTAGCGGGAAACGCGACCGCCAAGGAAATTTTCATCGGCACCTTCCACCGCCTCTGCCTTTCCATCCTGAAACTTCACGCCGATAAGCTTGGCTACCAGCCGGGTTTTACCATTTACGATGACGCCGACCAAAAGGGCTTGATCAAGGAATGCCTCTGGGACTTGAAATGGGACGAAAAGCAGGTGCACCCGCAAGCGGTGCATTCCTTTATCAGCGCGGCTAAAAACGAATTGAAGAACCCGGAGGAGTATCAGGAAATGATCGCGGGGGTATTTATGGAAAAAGTGGGGCAGATATATCCCCGCTACCAGGCAAAGTTGAAGGAAAACAACGCGATGGATTTTGACGACCTGCTTTTCAACGCGGTTCTCCTGTTGAAGAAGTATCCGGAAATCCTGGAAAGCTACCGTAAGCGTTTTGAATATATCCAAGTCGATGAGTACCAAGACATCAACATGGCCCAGTATCAACTGATCTCAGCCATCGCCCATCCGAAGAATAATTTGTACGTGGTGGGGGACCCGGACCAGTCCATCTATGGCTGGCGGGGGGCGGACATCCGCAACATCCTGCGTTTCGAGCATGATTTTCCCGGCGCCAAGGTTTTCAAGCTCCAGCAAAACTACCGCTCCACCCGGTCGGTCATCCAGGCGGCCCAGGCCGTCATCCGCAATAACTCCCAGCGAAAAGAAAAAGAACTTTTCTCCCTTCGAGAAATAGGCGAGACCCCTACCTATTACCAGGCGGAAGATGACAAGGAAGAAGCGGCTTTCATCACCAAGACAATTTACGAGCGGCTGGGGGAGCCGGGCCGTTCCTACCGCCATGTGGCCCTTTTGTACCGTACCAACGCCCAATCGCGGGTGTTGGAAGATTCCTGCCGGCGGAACAATATTCCCTACATCATCGTGGGGGGTCTAAAGTTTTATGACCGCAAGGAAGTGAAGGACATGATCGCTTACCTTCATGTGCTGGTGAATCCCCGGGATTCGGTGAGCCTGCGGCGCATGATTAATGTTCCCATCCGGGGTATCGGCGGGGGAACGGTGACCAAGCTGGAAGAAAGGGCCAAGGCCCAGGATATTACGTTGCTGGAAGCGGCCAGGCAGGCGGCGGGGAACGGGGAATTTCCCAAGAAAGCCACCCAGGCGCTTCTCCAATTTACCGAAATGATGGATGGGCTCATCGCCGAAAGGGATTTAATTCCGCCCGGGGAGTTCGTGAAAAAAGTATTGGAGCGGTCGGGCTATTTGACCGAACTGGCCAATGACGAAACAGTGGAATCGAAGATGCGCATCGAGAACCTCAAGGAAATTGTCAACTCCGTCATGGATTACGAAAAGTCCGCGGAGAAGCCGACGCTGGAAGGCTACCTGGATCAGGTTTCCCTGGTGGCGGACGTGGACAAGCTGGACGATAAGCGCAATTGCGTGACCCTGATGACCATGCATAACGCCAAGGGTTTAGAATTTCCTATTGTGTTCATCACCGGCATGGAAGAGGGACTTTTTCCCCACAACAATTCCATGGAGAAGGACGAGGAAGTCCAGGAAGAACGCCGGCTCTGCTACGTGGGCATGACCCGGGCCCAGGATATTTTGTACATGACCGGCGCGGCCTGCCGTTATGTCTATGGCACGCCCCAATGGCGGGCTCCTTCCCGGTTTCTGTCGGAGATCCCCAAGGACATGATCCAGGTCACCGGAAAGGCCGCGCGGATCGTGGCCACCGAAGGCGGGCTCTATGAAGTGGCCAACCCTAAAAAGGTAGTGGATGAATTGAAAGACCCGGAATGGGACGAGGAAGGCGTCATGGCGCCCTATACGGTCGGTGAAACAGTGAAGCATAAGAAATTTGGGAAGGGTATGGTATTGTCCCTGATGGGTTCAGGCGAGGATTTAAAGGTCACGGTTTCTTTTCCCAATTTCGGCAAGAAACAATTGATCGCCAAGATGGCCCATTTGGAAAAGATCGAATAGGCTTTTAACAGGGAGGGTTCATGTCCAAAATTCACGAGAGCAGGGTGGAACTTAAGGTTGCTGATGGAACCTCCCTGTCGGCCTTTACCGCCAGGCCCGACGGAGCGTCGAACGGAGGCGTCCTGGTTTTCCAGGAAGCCTTCGGCGTGAATAACCACATCGAAAATATCGTCCGGCGGCTGGCCCGGGAAGGATATGTGGTAATCGCCCCGGAGCTTTTTCACCGCACCGCTCCGGTTGGGTTCGAGGGCCCCTATGATAATTTCCCCGTGTTGAAACCTCATTTCGACGCTTTGACCAATGAAACCCTATTGGCCGACGCAAAGTCCGCTTATGACTGGCTTCAAAATGAAGTCGGATTGAAACCTGAAAAAATTGGATGCGTGGGTTTTTGTTTGGGGGGCCGGGTGTCGTTCATGGTGAACGCCGCCTTTACTTTAGGCGCGGTAGTCTCTTTTTATGGAAGCCGGATCATGACTCAATCCTTCGACCTAGCCAAGGACCAAAAGGCGCCTCTGCTCCTGATTTGGGCCGGCAAGGACAAGTCCGCCCCGCCGGAAAAAATCAAGGAACTCGGCGATGCCTTGCGGGCGGCTGGGAAAAACTTCATCAACGCGGAATTTTCTGGGGCCGAGCACGGCTTTAATTGCGATGAACGCGCCGCCTACCATTCTGCCTCCGCCGCAACGGCCTGGGCCATGACCTTGGCATTCCTTGAAAAACATTTAAAAGGAATTTAAGCCATTTTCCATTGTGGAAATGGAACCTGGATTCTGGCAAGATAAGCGTCCTTTTACATCCTGAGGAGACCAGCGTGGCCTTATCCGAAAAAGACGTCCAATATGTCGCCAAGCTCGCTCGGCTGGAAGTCACAGCTGAGGAAGTGGCTAAGTACACCCAGCAATTGGGAAATATCCTCCAATATGTCGAGCAGTTGAATAAGCTCGACACCTCCAATGTCGAACCCTTGACCCATCCTCTGGACATGAAGAACGTCTTCCGCGAGGACGTGGTCCAGCCGTCTTTGACCCAGCAGGAAGTGCTTTCGAACGCGCCGGAGCCCCAAAGCGGGCATTTCAAGGTTCCGAAAATAATGTAATTGCTGTCATTGCGAGGAGTGGCCCGCGAATAGCGGGACGTTAACGACGAAGCAACCTCAGTCTAAATAAAGGCTCAAGATGGATTTGATACAAAAAACAATTCATGAAGTTTCCGCCGACCTGAAAGCCAAAAAGGTTTCGTCAGTCGAATTGACCAAGGCCGTTATGGACCATTTGGAAAAGGTGGAGCCGAAGGTCCAGTCCTTTATCACTGTCACCCGGGAAGGGGCCTTGAAGCAGGCGGCCGAGGCGGACAAGCGCTTGGCTTCGGGAAACGGGACCGTCCTTACCGGCATTCCCTTAGGCATCAAGGATCTTCTCTGCACCAAGGGAGTCCGGACCACTTGCGGTTCCAAAATGCTCGAAAACTTTGTCCCGCCTTATAGCGCCACAGTAGTGGAGAGGCTCAATGCCACCGGATCCATCATGGTTGGGAAGACCAACATGGATGAGTTCGCCATGGGTTCTTCCACTGAAACTTCCTTCTATCAGAAAACCAAAAATCCCTGGAACCTTGCTTGCGTTCCGGGCGGCTCCTCGGGCGGTTCGGCCGCCTGTGTTTCCGCGGACCAAGCTTTCGCGTCCTTGGGTTCGGACACGGGTGGTTCCATCCGCCAGCCCGCTGCCCTTTGCGGCATCGTAGGACTCAAGCCAACCTATGGCCGGGTTTCTCGGTACGGTCTGATCGCCTTCGCCTCCTCACTTGACCAAATAGGTCCCTTCTCCAAGGATGTTGAGGATTGCGCCATCATGATGGGCGCCATCGCGGGCCATGACCCGAAGGATTCCACATCGGCTGATGTTCTGGTGCCCGATTACGTGGCGGAGATGAAAAAAAGTGTCAAGGGTTTGAGGATTGGTATCCCTAAGGAATTTTTCCCCGATGGATTGAATAAAGAAGTTTCCGAATCCGTGAAGAAGGCCATTGAAGAATTAAAAAAACTGGGCGCTGAGATTCACGAAGTTTCCCTGCCCGCTTCGCCTTATGGTTTGGCGGCTTATTACGTGTTGGCTCCATCCGAAGCTTCTTCCAA
>CAZHFP010000122.1:0-7941 GCA_964531065.1 uncultured bacterium | reverse complement strand
GCGTTCCCGACGCCGTCACCACCGCCAATATCACCGGCGTGTTCGTCGATGTCGGTGTAATCGTCGGCGTGAAAGTGGACGTAAAAGTCGGCGTGATCAGCGCCGTGGCGGTTCCAGCCGCCGTCTGCGTCAAGTAGGCCGTTGCCGTGGGCTTGATCGTCGCCGTGTCCACCGCTGTGGCCGTTTGATTTGCCTGCGCCGTCGAGGTCCGGGCAGCCGTCGCCGTGCCCACCGCGGTGGCTGTTTGGTTCACTTGGCCCGTCGCCGTGCCTACCGCCGTCTGCGTCTGGTTCTGGTTGAAGGTCGCTGTCGGTTGGAAGGTTTGCGTGTTGTTCGGCGTGGGTGTCAGGGTGATGGTAAAGGTCGGGGTGCTCGTTTTAGTAAAAGTAGCTGTAAATGATGGCGTAGGAGTTGGCGTTGCGCTACAAGCAAAACCAGTAATCACCTTAAAATTATTAACCGAGGCGGTGCCACTCCCCGCCCCCCCGAAAGCCGCAACCGCAATCCCCACATAATAGGGATCCGGCATGGTAATGGCCTGGGTGCCGATAAAAGTCCAATTAATATTATCGGTGGAGGAATAGGCGATAAAATTAGTCCCGGCACGGGTCAAGCGAACATAGCCCGTTGTGAAATTGGTGTAAGCCCCTCCCGTCGTTGTGGCGCTATTTACTCCAGAGGCCGTCCGATAACGATAGTTAAATCCACCCGTATTTGCGGCATAGACGAAGGCGTAAGGGTCACCTGAAGTTAAAGGTGATATTGGGGTTGGCCCTCGCATCATAAGGCCGACCTTACTGTTTCCATTGGGAGTTGGTGCGTTATTTATTTGTAGACTGATGTCCGAATTTCCCGTGACTTGCTGCCAAACATAACTAAAAGAATCCCCGGTCGCTATCGCATTACCAATATTGGCATCGATGCTAGTGATTGTAAGGGCAAGACCTTCCGAAACAACGACTGATGTGGCATTAACGGTTTGATCCGTCCAAAAAGAAGCAAAAGAGGAATCACCAAAAGAATCACCTTGAATACATTGGGCTTGGGCGGAAAGAGGCGTTAAACATGGCAGGAAAAGGGCCAGAAGGAAAAAAGGCAATAGGTTAAGGCGCTTCATAAATTCAGCCATTCAAGGGTGGTATGGGCGAGATTTTGATGGAAATTATACCGTTTTCCTGGTCTTTCATCGTTAAAAAAGGGGCTGTTTCTAGGTTTCTTTAATGTGGATTGTGGGGTTTTTTACCTGTTTGTCAGTTCGCCGTATTTGACTGTGAATTCCTTCATATCCTCCCAAACATCCTTTTTATAGCCGTCAAACCGGAGCAAAGCGGCCGGGTGGTAAGTTACCCGTAAAGGAATTCCCTGAAAGTCGTGCCACAGGTGTCGTAGTTTCCCCACCGAATCCTTGGTTTTTAACAGGGCTTGGGCTGCGCTGGCGCCCAAGGCCATGATTAATTTCGGTCTGATGATATTAATTTGTTCCTCTAGATAAGGCCGGCACTGTTCCACTTCATCGGGTTCAGGAGTGCGGTTTCCCGGAGGGCGGCACTTCAAGACATTGCAAATGAAGACGTCAGAGCGTTTCCAGGTTTTGGTGGACTCGATGATCTTTGTCAACAACTGCCCCGCCTTGCCCACGAAAGGCAGGCCTTGTTCATCCTCATCCGCTCCAGGCGCCTCTCCGACGAACATGACCGCGGCTTGGGGGTTCCCGCTTCCAAACACAAATTGCTTGCGCGTTTTTCCCAAGGGACATTTTTGGCACTCGTGGATATCCTCAAAAAAAGCGGTTAGTTCCATAGCTTGGACCGTTTCCAACCCGGCAGCCAGCCATTTTGGAGGGGCCGCCGGGCCGGAAGGAGCGTTTGAAATTTCAACAACTTTCGAATTTTCAACGGCTGGAACAAAAACTTTCGACGGTTCTTCCGAAGCCTCGATTAACGGAACGACCTCATTGGAAACAATAGAACCCGGAGTCTCGTTAGCTAAAGAAACATATTTAATCCCGAGCCTTTGGCAAAGTTCCAGCCTGGCCTTGAGGGAAGCGGATGAATTCATAAAAATTTTCCCGTCAGTGAAATTTGATGCAAAAAATTACCGGAAACGATCCGGTCCGGCAAAAGGTTGTAGCCCAGTTCCATCTGGCTGTCGCCCATTCGAACCGTGAATCCAATCCCCAGCGAAAGATTGAGGGTTGGGCTTCCGCCCCCGATTCCCGCGGTGAGGTTGCCCATCCAACAGCCGCCCCTTAAGGCGATCACTTCCGCGGGCTTCCATTCCAACCCAAGCCTCGGGCGGAAACCCAGGTCGCTGCTCCATTCCAAATCGAAATTCCCTTTGGCAGAAATCTTTTCTTCCTCATCAGCCACTCCCACCTTCAATGTCACGGGAAAAATTTGGTTGGAAGCACCGTAGGAAAATAGGGTGTAGGGATTCTGGGCCACGAAGCCAAAAGTGGTGTTCGTGGTAAATCGGTACTGGATTCCCACGTCCTCCCCAATGCCTGTGCCAGACCCTCCGGAAAAATTTCCGATAGTCTGTAGTAAAAATTTCAAGTTCACCCCCGCGGACCAGCGGGGGCTCAGGCGGACCGCCAAGGTTGTGAAAAACGCCAATTCATCATCACTGAATATCGAATCCGGCGCGAAGGAAGGACCGGCCCGGGTTTCCAGGTCGTCGCCGGCGGTAAAATAAAAGAAGGACCCGCCGATAAAAAAATTATCCCCAAAACCCCTCCCCAAGGAAAGAAAGTAAAGCTTTTGGTCCAGGGATAGGAGCGTGTCCTGTGCCTCCACCTGGAAGCCGCGCAAGCCGCTCAATCCCGCGGGATTCCAAAAACCGTCGGCCACGTCCCCCCGGGTGCCTGCCGCCGCCCCGCCCATTGCGATTTGCGAGCCTCCGCCGCCGTATTCCAGATAAGCGGCGGGTCTTTGCCCGCCCTGCTGATCCGCCGAAACTACCGAAGGTAGAATTGAACCACCAAGACACCAAGACACCAAGAAAAAACTAAAAAAGCTAAGTCTCATTTTTTTTACAAACAAATCACGACTTTGACGTCCTTGGTGCCTTGGTGGTAAAAAGATTCTCATTTGGCGCCCTGAATCAGGGCGATCTTATTGCGTCCCTCTTCATCGCCACTCTTCACCACGTAAGGGTAGACTCCCGTTTTTACTTTTTGTCCGCTTCCATTACGGCCGTCCCAGGACAGGTAAAAGGACTTAAATTGAGGATTGGCTTGGTTGTCATTGAGTTCAGAAGGGGCAAATTTCTTATGAAAGACCACCTCCCCCGCCGTGTCGAAAATGGTTAATTCCACGGCTTGGGCCTGGGAAAGGGCTAAGGTGATATTGGTGCTTCCTGTTTCATCAGGATAAAAGGGGTTCGGACTATTAAAGGTTTTCAAGTAGGCCGTGATATCCGGACTGCCGTTGGAAAGGGCCCGGTCAATATTCAACCGGCCGTATCCGGATCTGGGGTCCCAACCGCGGTTCCCGTTCAAGCTATCCGCGTTGTTGATCAACCGATCGGCGATCTGTTGGTACGTGAGATTGGGGTAAAGGGAAAGAACCAAGGCGGCCGCGCCGGTCACAAAAGGGGTCGAGGCGGAAGTTCCTGCGGCGGTGCCAAAATTCGGATCGCCCGGCATGCGGGGAAACTCCGAACTTGCCGCCACGGGGCATTCCAGCATGGTGCTAAAAATATCAATGTCGGGCCTGAAGGTGGAGTTGCCCTTGCAACTGCTCGTATCCGCCTCGCCTCCGGGAGCCACTAAATCCAGGCCTAGTCCGAAATTCGAATAACAGGTTATTTGGTCATTCGGGTCCGTAGCCCCTACGGCGATGACCGGGGGATAGGCCGCGGGATAATCCACGCTCCCGCCCTCGTTTCCCGAAGCCGCTACAATCACGCAATTATGGGCCAAAGCATTATCCAAGGCCTCCTGTTCAGCCTCGTCAAAACCCGACGCCCCCAAGGAAAAATTCAAAATCCTGGCGCCGTGAGCCACCGCGAAATTGGTTCCGGCCACGATGGAGCCAGTGTTACCCGATCCCGTATTGTCCAATACCTTGACCGGCATGATCTTCACGCCCGGCGCCAGGCCCGCCATGCCAGTGGTGCTAGCGGGAGAAGAACAAGCTTCCACGTTTGGGGCCGTATCCCATTGGGCCGCGATGATGCCGGTGACAAAGGTCCCATGGCCAAAATCATCGGAACTGGCGTTGGGATTCACCGCGTCGGTTTGATGGGTGAGGGCGTTGAAACCCGAAACTAAAACCGACGGAGGCAGATCCGGGTGGTTGCGGGTGACCCCGGTGTCCAACACAGCCACCGTCACCGAAGAACTTCCGGGAGGGCAGGTGGAGAAACGCGCCCAAGCCTGGGGCGCGTGAATTTTGATAAAGGGCCAGTTTGTCACTGGCGCGTAAAAAATATCTGTGGGGGCCGCGCAGAAAGCATAGTAACGGTAATTCGGCTGGGCGGATTGAACCGCCGGATCTTGCTTCATTTTTTCAACCGCCGCTAGCACGTCCTGGCCGCCGGTTAATTTCATCTTAAAGTAATTGCTGTTTTCCAAAGCTTGGGAGGTTCCCAATGAAGTAAGGGCCTTGGCTTTCATGCTCAAGGAAGCGGTTTCTTTCAAACGGACCAGGATTTCGCCGGGGATAAATAATTCCTTGCCCTTCAAACCTAAAATTTGCCCGGATCCACGACTTGCCAGAACTAAAAATAATAATTGAAGAATGATTATTTTCTTTGTCACGGGAAAAATATCCTGAAGGCGAATTTGTAAGGCAACGCTCGTTTTAAACTCAGCGGCCGGCCTGAACAAAAATACTAAATCATATCCAAAAGCTTCGAGGCCAACCTGCTTTTGAAATCAAGCTTCAATAGAATCGGTTTAGCGGACCCGCGGGTGAAAACCAGCAGTTCGTTTTGATCGACGTTGAAACCCAATCCTTCTTGTCCAACCCGGTTGGCAGCCAGTATATCGCAGGGCTTCTTTTTCCACTTAGCCGCCGCCTTTTCCGCCAGGCGGTCGGTCTCGGCGGCGAATCCCATGACTTTTTGGAATGATTTTTTCTTTGCCAAAACTTCTCCCAATATATCAGGGTTCTTTTCTAAACGAAGGATCAGTCCACCCCCGTTTTTTTTGATTTTGGTCTTGAACACCCGGCGGGTCCGGTAATCTGAAACCGCGGCAGCCATGATCAGAATATCCATTTTCGGAAACGCCTTTAAGACTTGGCCCCTCATTTCCATTGCCGTCTTCACCCAAATCACTTTTGTCCCTGAGGGAGGGCTTAAACGGGTGGGGCCGGAGACGAGGATGACTTCCGCTCCCCGGTTCAAGGCCGCCTGGGCGAGGGCGTATCCCATTTTTCCGCTGGAGTGGTTCGTGATGACCCGGACCGGATCGATGGGCTCCTGAGTGGGGCCCGCTGTCACCAAGACTTTTTTTCCAGCCCATTCGCCAAAATACCGAAAGTGATTTTCCACCTGGAAAGCAATTTCCGCGGGTTCGGCGAAGCGTCCGTCGCCCACTTCCCCGCAGGCCAGATGACCGCTATCGGGGCCTAAAAAAACAACGCCTCTCTCCCTAAGTTTTTTTTGATTTTGGACGACCGCGGGATGATTCCACATTTTGACGTTCATGGCCGGCGCCACCCACAGGGGGCAAGAAGCGTAAAGACAAAGGGTCGAGAGCAGGTCGTCGGCCAATCCCAAAGCCAGCTTGGCCAAAATATCGGCGGTAGCCGGAGCGATGAGAATTAAATCCGCCGCTTTGGCGTATTCAATATGGGGAACCACGGCAAGGGGATGGGTTCCGCTGGGCGTTCCGGGCTTGATGGAGGTAGCGCCTTTAAACAAACTGGTCCAAACGGCGGCGCCCGATACTTTCCCAAGCTCCTTTTCAGGAACCAACCGGGACCCGGCTTGAGTGAGCACGACTTTGACTTCGGCGAAGGATTTTAAAAGACGGATTAGTTCAAGGGATTTATAGGCGGCCACGCTTCCGGTCACGCCTAAAAGAATACGAGGTTTTGCGTTGGCTTGATTCATGGCGAACCAGCCTCAAGCTGTCAGCTGTCGGCTGTCAGCTGTCAGCTGCCTTTATTAGTCTTCTTCTTTTTTCTTTTTCTTGGAAGGGACCGGATTATTCGTGTAGGTCACTTTGCCGCTCATGAATTCGTTAAGGGCCTGGAGAATTACTTTTTCTGTGTCGACGGTTAAGTTATGTTTCTCGGCGCGGTCCAACAGCTGGCGGGCCCTTTTAGAAGCGGCCAAGACCGACATATATTTGTTTTCGATAGTTTCCATCGTTTGGACTTTCTTCTCTTCGCTCATGAACTTCTCCTAAGGGGGCATCTATAAAGAGGGGCGATTATACTCAAAACCAGCCCAAATCGTAACGTCAAAACATATTCTTTTTACCTGGGAAGACGCTCTTTTTGGATGATTTTAGCCACTTCCGAGACGGTTTGGGGGAGCCGGTCATTCACCAAATGATAATCGTACCGGTTCCCTTCTTTTAATTCCCATCGGGCGTTCTCAAGGCGCACCTTCAAGGAAGCCGGGTCGTCGCTTCCCCGTCCCAACAACCTCTTTCTCAAAACCGAAAAGCTGGGAGGCTTGAGAAAAACAAGAAGGGCGCCTGATTCCTGACGTTTGACGGCTTTTCCGCCTTGGACGTCAATCACAAACAAGACATCCTTGCCTTCCTTGCGTTTCCGTTCAACCCACACGCGGGGAGTTCCGTAATAATTCTTGTGGACCAGCGCCCACTCCAAAAAAGCCTTCTTGGATATCATGGATTTGAACCGGGCGGGCGTGACAAAAAAATAATCCCTTCCGTTTTTTTCACCCTTCCGGGGCTTCCGGGTGGTGCAGGAAACCGACCGGACGATATTCCGGTCACGCCGGAGAAGTTTTCCCGCGACGGTGGTTTTCCCTCCGCCAGAGGGCGAGGAAATAACAATGAGTAACCCACGTCGTTTCTTCATTCCCCTGCTAATCGTCGTCAATTCCTAATTCCTCATTTCCAATTCCTAATTGCTTTCTGGCTACTCTATGTTCTGAATCTGCTCACGCAATTGCTCCAAAAGTTCCTTCAACCGAACCACACTTTGGGCCATTTTAGAGTCGGCGGATTTCGACCCAACCGTGTTAGCCTCACGGTTCATTTCCTGGATGAGAAAGTCTAGTTTCCGGCCCACGCTTCCCTTGTCCCCCAGCGTCTCCCGCAGGGCTTCCAAATGGCTGTCCAATCTCGTCAACTCCTCGGCGATATCGTGCCGTTGAAGGGTCACGCTTTCCTCGGTAGAGACGCGGGCCTGATCCTGCAGGGGCGAGGGCAAATACTCCGAGATTTTTTCCTTAAACGCCCTAATCTTCTCGCCCATTACCGTTTTGTGGCGCTGGCGAACCTGTTGGACCACGTTAGAAATATCCCTGGCCCTTTCCAGCATATCCTTTCCCAACCGCGCGCCTTCGGACTGGCGCATTTTCTCCAAAGCCTTCAAGGCTTCCTGGACCGATTCGACCACGGCTTTTTTCTGCTCGCCTTCCTGGCGGTCCTCCTCAACAACGGAAAGGACATCGGGCATGCGGAGAAGATTCTCCACTGTCAACTCGCCCTTGATCTTGAACCTGGCCGAGGCCTTTTTAGCCGCCTTCAGGTATTCGGTAATGAGCTGTTCGTTGATCTGGACGGTTCGAGGCCGGGCGGGCGAAAGATCCTTCAGAAAAAAATCAACCTTTCCCCGGGTGACAGAAGTAAGGATCAGGTCTCGGATTTCAGGCTCCATGAATTGAAAGGCGGTCGGAAGCTTTACCGAGATGTCGTGATACTTGTGGTTCACCGTCTTAATCTCGGCGACCACCCGCGCGGATTTACTTTGCCCCGTACCACGCCCAAAACCAGTCATACTGCGCATGAAT
>CAZHFP010000121.1:0-8144 GCA_964531065.1 uncultured bacterium | reverse complement strand
CTGGTTTTGGCGGTCAATTCCGATGATTCCATCCGCCGGTTGAAAGGCAAGGAAAGGCCCCTGCTTCCTTTGGAAGACCGGTTGGGAATCCTTTCGGCTTTTGAAATGGTGGATTTCGTCACTTCTTTCGAGGACGACACGGTGACTCCCTTGTTGTTAAAACTCAAGCCTGATATCCACGCCAAGGGCACGGACTACACGCCCGACACGGTTCCGGAAAAGGATACGGTGGCTTCCTATGGCGGGACCGTGGCGGTCGTCGGCGACCCCAAGGATCACGCCTCCAAGAATTTGATCCAGGAAATACTGAGAAAATATAATTAGGAATTCGGAATTTTAAGGCTTCCGACTTAAGCTGGAAACGGGTTTAATTCCTAACTCCTCATTCCGAATTCCTAATTTGAGCGAGTTTGGTAAAACGAAAATATTTATTAAGTGAGGATTACTGTTGATCGCGATAAAAGCTCCAAAACACATCTTGGTCGCTCGAACGGACAAAATCGGCGATCTGCTTTTGTCCCTGCCGGTGTTTCAGGTGTTGAAAGAAGCTTTTCCCCAAGCGCGGTTGACGGCCTTGGTCAGCCCCTACGCGAAAGAGATCGTCCAAGGCCACCCGGCGGTGGATGGGGTGGAACTTTTCGAAAATAATGAAAATCTTTGGCAGTTGGTGAGCCGCTTCAAGACCCTCGACCCGGATGTTTTTATCGCGCTTTATCCGAGGCCTCTTCAAGCCCTGGCGGCTTGGATGGCGGGAATTCCAGTTCGGATCGGATCGGGTTACCGCTGGTACAGTTCCTTTTATAACCAAAGGGTTTACGTCCACCGATCCGTCTGCGACCGGCATGAGGTGGAATATAACCTGGACTTGGTAAAGCCTTTGGGGCTGGAGCCTGGTTCGCCCGCTATTCAATTTCCATTAAGCGATGAAGAGAGAGCCTTCGCCAAGGATCTGTTGAAGGAAAAAGGAATTCACCCGGGTGCTCCTTATGTGGTGATTCACCCGGGCCACAAAGGCTCGGCCTTAAATTGGAAACCCGAGCGGTACGGCGAAATCGTCGCCCATTTATCCCAACAAAAAAACTTGCGGGTCGTCATCACCGCCGGACCCGATGAAACCCAGCTCATTTCTCAAGTTACGGCTTTTCATGGGAATTTGCCGGCGGAACAAAAGCCGGTGCTGATTATCGGCGAATGCGGCTTAAGGGAGTTGGCGGCGGTTTATGAGGGATCGCTCTGTTTTCTTTCCGGATCCACCGGCACCATGCACCTAGCCGCGGCGGTGGGAACGCCCACTGTCTCTCTTTTCTGCCCTATCCCTGAAACCACTCCTGTTCGATGGGGGCCTTGGGGTAATGGGTCCACGGTATTGATGCCGAAAAATTTGGAATGCCCCGACTGCCGGGTAGGCCGATGCGGGAAGCATGACCCTATGGATGCCATCACGGTGGTGGAAGTTTTCGAGGCAATGGAAAAATATATCCTCAAGAGCAAAAAGTGAAACGAAACCTAGGCGTTCACCATGGAGATACGGAGACCACGGAGAAAAGAATTAATCTTTTTAGAGAAAGATCAATTTTCTTTTTTTGCCGTCTCCGAGTTCTCCGTGTCTCCGTGGTAAATCTGTTTTTATTTTTGTGTTTTCCGTTGTTTCAGGGATGCTCCCTGCTTTTCGTGGCCAAGGGCGGCACCCATTATGTCGCCGAGAAGAAAATGGATAGGCCTGATGCCGCGTCGTTATCGGCGAAAATGAACGGCCCGGTGGCGGTCGACTACCGGACCCAGGCCGGCGATACTTTTTTCACGGTTTCGCAGAGGTTTTTCGGGAAGATTTCCCGAGCGGAAAAAATCGCTTCGGCCAATCGGATGAATGTGAATAAGACCCTTAAAAAAGGGACCCTTTTGAAAATTTCGGAGCCTCTTCTTTATCCGGACCCCCATGACCCGGTTTCAAACCCTCCGAAAAAAACAACCAGCCTCGGTAGCGCCTTTCCCCCCAAAGCCCCGGCTGGCGCCGCCCCAACCTCCACGCCGGAGCCCCCGAAGATTGACAAGATTTCCAGACCCAAGTTGAACCGCGCGTTCGGGCCTGGAGAGAAATTGAAGTTTGAGATAAGGGCTTTGGGGATATTGGGGGGCTATGCCAGCATGGAAGTTGGAAATTACACAATGGTGGCCGGCAGACCTTGCCTATCGCTTACCATCCGGGCCAATTCGGTCTTTCCCTTGACCAGCCTTTTTCCCGTCAGCGATGTCCAAACCAGCTACTTTGATTCGGTGGATTTTTTGTCCTGGAAGTTTGAGAACAATGTCCACGAGGGAAATTATAAGGCCCATAATTTAGAAATTTACGACCAGCTGAAGCATGACGTCGTCCGTCGACATAACGATGAGGCGTCTGAGAAATTGGACATCGCCGCCTTCTCCCAGGACATTATTTCCTGTTTTTATTATTTTCGGCTGTTGCCTTTTGAGGAGGGGAAAACTTATGACATTCCCACCCAATCGGGAGGGAAAAATTATCACTTGCTCGTGACGGTCGGGAAGAAGGAGCGGATCACCGTGCCGGCGGGAACCTTTGATTGTTTGAAAGTGAAGCCCCTCATCCAGCAGGGGACGGTTTTCCGGAACAACGAGGATATCGACTTGTGGGTGACGGATGATGACAAGCATATCCCGGTGAAGATCAAGAGCGGCATCGTGATCGGCAGTATTGACGTGGACTTGCTGGACGCGACGATTCCAACCATGAAATAAATTAGTAATTAGGAATGCGGAATTAGGAATTTAATTTTGCGGCCAATACTTTGAAGCTTTTAATTTCTAACTCCTAATTCCTCATTCCTAATTGCTCTTCTAGTAGAGCGTATCCGGCCGTCTTTCTCCCAGCAGGTGATAATTCCTTTCCGCGATAGCCTTCGCGAAAATCTCCCGGTCTTTGTAAAGGGATTTTGTCGGAAAATTGTGGAGTGCCAATCCCGCGTGAAAAATAATGTTGGAGATCAAAAGCACTTTGGCGGTGTTGAGGAACCATTTTTTGCTCGCCCAAGGGCTGAAGGCGTAAAAACCGTAAAGCATAGCGATGGGTAGGGTGATGTAGTAGGTGTGGGCGGCGGGCGTCTTGATGGCAAACAAAAAACTCAGGTAAATAAGGAAAAAAGTAAAAAGGGTTAAAAGTTTTACGGCTTTCCA
This sequence comes from uncultured bacterium, assembly GCA_964531065.1. Classification (GTDB taxonomy): domain Bacteria; phylum Oederibacteriota; class Muellerivitia; order Muellerivitales; family Muellerivitaceae; genus PALSA-1180. Next base: position 4,955 of record CAZHFP010000121.1, on the reverse strand, counting down.
GTCTTTTAGAGGATGGAGTTGACGGAAGCCCGAGAACAACAGGGCCAGGGCCTGGGCGATTCCGATGGCGGCCGCGATCACCGCGAAAGGCGCGATCCAAAGATTTTCTTCCAAGAAAGCCAAGCGGTCTGCCGAGTTGGCGCCTAAAAACCGGGGGATTTCACAACAAGCCAGCGAAAGAAACCGGGCCAGAATGGTGAGGACGCTCGAGAAGTTATCGGGATTGAAAGCGACGGCCTTACCCGCCCCTCCCGTGCCCTGAATCAACCCAAACTTCAGGAAGGTTGGAAGCATGAAGAGGCCGCTGATAAGGGCGCCCAGGATCAAGGTCAGCAGGTTGGAGAGGGGTTGACCGGAGGTTTTAATCTGCCGGAAGATGGAAAAGATTAAGAAGGGCGTGAAGAGGACGTAGGACATGTGGAATTGGGCGTTCCATAAAAAAGCGAAGCCCATCAGCAAATTGGCGGCCCGGGGTGAAATAAGATGCGCCCTTAAGGTTGGGATGGACTCCAGGAAGCCCACGAAAAATAGAATGGCCCCGAATAAGGCGTAAGAATCGTTGTCGATATTTGTGGACCAGTTTAGGGTCCAGGGGGCGGTTAAAATCCAGGTCCAAATGATCCACGGGGGAAATTGAGGCAGGCGTTTGGAGCAGTACCAGGCGAAAAAGCAAAGCCCCGAAAAGGATAACAGCGCCAAAAACAAATAGGGGGCCTCGGGAATGGGGAGAAGATAAAACGGGAGTCCGACCACTAGGCCCTGCAAGGCCCCGGGTAATTGAATGTGGGCTGCTACATCCGGGCCAAAGAAGGGCCAAAGACCGGTCGTGTAGAATTTCAGCCCCAACAAATAGATTTGCCGCTGATCCACGAACCAAATCTCCGTGGAAAGTCCGAAGATCAACCGGAATAAAAAAAATAAAGCCAAGACCCATATCGCTGTCGAATTGAAATCAATTTTTTGCCAGCGCGGGGATGGAACGGCCTCGGATTTCGGCTTGATCGTTTTTTTTCTCACGCGTTCATTATTATGGGCGAAGGGGCCTCGTTCAAGGGGATAACCGGGTGTTTTAACGGCGAATGTTCCTAGATAAATTAAAGGGAGGGCTGTAAAATAACGCTCCCTGAAGCTAAAAGTTTTGAACGAGGCAGACATGATCGAAAAAATACGGGGCCGCATTGAGGAAAGCATCCAGGTGAAGCAAAACCTGCTCGCCAAGTGCCTCCCGCAGATTGAAAAGGCCGGGGACATCCTGGTGAAGGCCTACTTGAAAGGCCGTAAGGCGGTTTTCTTCGGCAACGGCGGAAGCGCCGCGGACGCCCAGCATATCGCCGCGGAACTGGTAGGCGATTATTTAAAACGACGCAAGGCTTTGATGGCTCTGGCCCTCCACACCAACACCTCGACCTTGACGGCTTTGGGCAATGATTATGGCTACGATCAAATCTATTCTCATCAAATCGAGGGGCTTTGCGTGGAAGGCGACGTGGCGGTGGGCCTTTCCACCTCGGGCAACTCCGAAAACGTCCTTCGGGGCGTTATCGCGGCGAAGAAGAACAAGGTCCACACCATCGGACTTTTAGGCCGGGACGGCGGCAAGATCGCCAAAGAAGTGGACGTGGCTATTGTCGTTCCCGCTTCCGCTACGGACCGTATCCAGGAATGCCACATGTTGATAGGGCACATCTTTTGCGAACTCATTGAATCGGCGATGTTCCCTTGAGCCCCATGAAAAAAAACATTCCCGTGAAAAAAAATCCCATTCTATCTTCCGTTGATAAATCCGAATTATTGTCATTGATCGGCGGACTTCAGAAAAAAAAGATCGTCGTCATCGGCGACGTCATGCTGGACGTTTACATCAAGGGTTCGGTCGCCCGCATCTCCCCCGAAGCCCCCATCCCCGTGGTGGAGATCAACGAGAAGGACCGGAAGATGCCCGGCGGCGCGGCTAACGTGGCCTGCAATATCACCGCTCTCGGCGGGGAAGCCGCCATCATCGGAACCATGGGCCGGGATATGGCCGGTAGGGAACTGGTCCAAGAGCTGAAAAATTACGGGGTTAACACCTCCGGTCTACTGGCTTTAAGCGACAGGCCTACCACGGAGAAAACCCGCGTTATCGCCAATACCCAGCAGGTGGTCCGTTACGACCGTGAGGTGAAATCCGCCCTTTCAGAAAAACAGCAGAACCAGGTTATCCAAAAGGCCCTGAAGGCGGTTCAAGCCGCTGACGGGGTTATTTTCGAGGATTACAACAAGGGCCTTTTAACGGCCAAGGTTATCCGCAAGGTCGTGGCATACGCCAAGGCTAAGAAAAAAATAATCACGGTCGACCCCAAGTTCCATAATTTTTTCGAGTTCAAGGGTGTCACCGTCATGAAGCCCAATATGAAAGAAGTGACCGAGGCCTTGGGCCCGGAGGCGGTAGGGGAAAATTTTGAAACCATCGGATTTAAGGTGATGAAGCGGCTCCAATGCCGGTCGCTGGTTTTGACCCGCAGTGAGCACGGCATGACGCTTTTCGAGGAAAATCAGCCTGTTCGGACCATTCCTACGGTTGCCCGGGAAGTGTTCGATGTTTCGGGCGCGGGCGATACGGTTATCGCCACCTTGACCTTAGCCCTGACCGCGGGAGCCACCCTGCTCCAGGCGGCGGCCTTGGCGAATTACGCCGCCGGTATCGAGGTAGAGAAACTGGGTGTCGCCACCGTTTCGGCGGAGGAACTCAGCCAGCGCCTGCTCGAAGAAATGAATCATTGAACCCTGTTAGCCACAGATGAACACGGATGGACACGGATGGCGTTAGGCTTAAAAGACAAAAAAGACAGAATTCTTATCTGTGTTAATCTGTGTTCATCTGTGGCAAAAGAATGCTTTCCTTTCTTGGTTCTTTTTTGATGATATCCCAGCCCTTGTTTTGGATTTACCTCCTCATCCAGTTCAATATCTTCATTTTTCTCACCAACCGCGTTGGTTTTCGTCCCCGCTACCGGATCCAGGAAACCCTTTGGACCTTAATCTGGACCGCTATCACCCTGGTGGTTCAAGTGATCCCAAGCTGTTTATTGGCCGGTCACTGGGATTTTACCCCTTCCGGCTGGGAATCCGTTCCTCTGGGTTGGAAGTTTTTCGCGGCGGCGTCGAGCCTTTCGGTGGCCGCCTATTGGCTGGAATATTTCAGCTGGACTATTTTCCGCCGAAAACCCGTTGAGGTTCGGATTTTGTCTCGAAAAGATTTGGCCATTCCGCCCCGCTTTAAAGCCCCGTTCGCGTTTTTAAAAGCGGTGGGATTCGAGAACCAAATTTACCAGCCGGAAGTTGTGGAGTATGAAGTGAAGCTGCCCCATTGGCCCAAGGAATTCTCGGGTCTATCCATCGTGCAATTGTCGGACATCCACTATGGAAAATATATCAACTTGGATTATTTGAAGTTATTGGTCGAAACGGCCAAAAAAATGAAGCCCGACATTTTCGCCTTAACCGGGGACTTTATTTCTTTTCGGAAACACGCTCCAGCCATGAAGGGGCTCTTTAGGGGATTGAAGGCTCCTTTAGGGGTTTACGCGCTTTTGGGAAACCACGATTATTGGTCGGATCCGGAAGGGTTAAGGCGGATATTGGAAAGAGACGGCGTCCGCGTCCTCCGCAACGAGGTGGTTGTCCTCAAACGAAAGAAAAAGACCCTGGCGATTATGGGAGTGGATGACCTTTGGGAAGGGCAGAAGAACGAAAAGCCTATTTTACAGGCGAAGGCCGACGCCAAAATTCTTTTGGCCCACCATCCGGATCATTTTTACCTGGCGAAAAAAACGAAAACGCACCTGCAGATTTCAGGGCATTGCCATGGAGGGCAGATTGGCTTTCCCCTTTGGGGGCCGCTGATCATTCCCGCAGTGACGGGCCGCAAGTATGTCGCGGGATTCGTGCGGGAAGGGGACGCGACCCTCTTTGCGAACCGGGGCATTGGGGGTTATCCGCCTCTGCGGACCTACTGCAAACCGGAAATTGTTAAACTCATTCTTCTTTCGGATTCATAAAGTTCAGGTTGTCAGAATGAAAACCTTCCCCTATAATTGTCCATCCCGAGTGAGATAGAGATGAATTGGATCATTTTTTAGAACCTACCAAGTTAGAACCTGTTTTAAAAACCTTAAAAAACCAAGGCAAAAAAGTCGTCTTCACTAACGGTGTATTCGATTTATTACACCTAGGCCATGTGACTTACCTCCAAGAAGCCCGAAAAAAGGGTGATCTTTTGGTGGTGGGCCTCAATAGTGACGCTTCCGTTAAACGCATTAAGGGGCCTCTAAAACCGCTCCTCCCATTGGCCGAAAGGGCAGAAATGCTGCTGGCCCTGGATTGCGTGGATTACGTTACTTTTTTTGAAGAAGACGATCCTTACAACATCATCAAAATCTTAAAACCCGATGTGCTGGTCAAAGGCGGCGACTGGGCCCTAGACAAGATCATCGGCGGCGACCTGGTCCAATCCTGGGGCGGTAAGGTCATGAATATTCCTGTGGTGGAAGGCCGCTCAACGACGAATCTGATTCAAATGGTGGTGGAACGATATGGTAAAAAATAATTAGGAATTAGGAATGAGAAATTAGGAATTTTGAGGCTTAGACTTTAATTACTAATTCCTAGCTCCTAATTACTAATTCGCCAATGGGAGATGAGATGAGATCTAGAGTGGTAGGAGTCATTCCAAGCAGATATGGTGCGCAACGCTTCCCGGGGAAACCATTGGCGATGATCGCGGGAGTGCCCATGATCGTCCGGGTGATCCGCCAAGCCCAGAAGGCCAGGCGTTTGAGCGAGGTCTGGGTAGCTACCGATGACAAGCGGATCGCCCAAACGGTGGAAAGGTCCGGTGCCAGGGCGGTCATGACCCCGGCTTCCCTGAAATCGGGAACGGATCGGATTGCTTACGCCGTGCGGGACCAAAAAAT
>CAZHFP010000120.1:0-8228 GCA_964531065.1 uncultured bacterium | reverse complement strand
TGGCGGATTTTTATCAATCCGATGTCGAGAAATTAGGCCGCCTCTTGGGGCGTGATCTTTCCCATTGGACGCGCCGGGAAAATCCATCCCGGTCGTGACGCCGTTAGAACCGCCGGTTATTTTCCGTGTTTACTTCCGGGCGCCACAACAGAAGGCGGATGGACAAGAAAAATAAAAGCCAATAGTCCAGCCGGGGGAAGGTCTGGCTTAAAAAAAGATGCACGGTAAAATGAATGATCCAAGCGGCCAGGATCAGGGTTTTAAGCGGAAAGTCCGAACTTTTTTTCCATGCCAGCCTCATGTTGTAAAGGATGGCGAAAAGGAAGCCTAAGACCCCGAGGATGCCCGATTCCAGGCCGATTTCAAACCATGTGGACAGGGAGATTTGGGCTAATCCCCGGTTGCCGGTTTCAAGCCGGGGAAGAACGCCGTAACCCAAAAGCGGACTTTTGGCCCAAAGCTTAAGACACTGCTTCGCGTTTTCCAAGCGTCCGCCCTCGCTGGCCGCCGTATTGTTAAAACGCTTCGCTGAACCGGATCCCAACGGTCCCCCCAAAAATTGCATGTACTTGCGGCCATTGGGAAAGACGCAAAATAAGCCGATCAACAGCGCTGAAATGACAAGAGTTTTCAGGACGGAGCTCCGGAAAAAAGACGGTTTCGACCGAAAGCCCAAGACGGAAAAAGTTAAAAGAAAAAAAATCGCCGCCGAAAGAATCCCGGTTCGGGAGCTGCTGAGGATGACCGAACTCAAAACGAGGGCCGGAATCCAGCCCGATTTCACCGCGGATTTTTTCAGGTCCAAAAAAAACAACAGAAAAAAGGAAAAGGTCAGGGCGCATGCCGCGAAGGATGGTTCATAGTAAAAGGCGTTGGGACGATAGGTTTGCAGGTCCATGAAACGCAAAGACGTTTGGGCGTAGCCGATCGGAATGGAGAGAAAGGAAACCGCGGCAGGATTTCCGGGGCCTAAATCCTGGAGGGTTGTCGCCGGGCTGAAACCGTAAATGGCAATGGCTTCCATCCAAATGAACGCCGAAATGAGAATAATACCCCCTTGGAAGCCGCGCTCGAGGGAATCGTCTTGGCGGGGATTTAAACAGACCAGCGCCGCCAGGGAGATGTTGAAAATCCCCCATCCCCACTTGATGCCGGTCAGGAATGGGGAGTGGGCGTAGAGGGCGGCGATTCCGTAAAGGATGAAAAATGGGAGCCAGGCCAGAAGGAATCTCAGGCGGGTTTTACCTTCCAGGGAATCCCGTTGAAAATCGGTCCAAAGGCGGCGCAGGGCCGGTAAGGCGGCTAGGAGAAGAAGCATCTGGCCCCAGCGGAGGTTGAAGCCCAGGATATGGGTCGTGAAAAACATATCGGCGCTGGCGAGGAAAAAAAGAGCGCCGAAAAACCAAGCGGAAAAGGATGGGGATTGGAAAAAGTCACGGAGGAAATGGGGAGGGCTTGTGGGATTGTCCGCTTTCATGGGAGACGGCCGCGTCCTTGTTTTGAAATAAAACGAATGCTTTCGAGGCCACTTATAACTTTAAAACCATCGGGCCTAAAGTATACTAGCAAAGCCTGAAGACAAAGATTTAATTTTCCCGGAGCGCGCGTTTGATCATCGGTATTGACGGAACCTGTTTACAGGGCGTCCGGACAGGTGTGGGGTGGTACCTCACCCACCTCCTGGAAGCCATGTCCCATATCCTGGAAGAGGATAAGGTCTATGTTTGGATGAATAATCCAACCCAGGAGGAGCGGGACCGGGTTTTTGAGAACCGGTTCGTGACCGTCAGCGCCACCCATTATCCCACCGCCGCCCTCAAATTAACCTGGAACACGCTGGGGACCCCGGCCATTGACAGCCTCATCGGGCGCCCGGCGGAAGTTTATTTTTATCCCAACTATCTGCCCCTGCCCCAAAAACAGGGGAAAAAAGTCCTCTTTGTCCATGACCTCACTTTTTTGACGAATCCCGAAATGGCATCGCAGGAAGCGGTGAAGACCCTGGGGCAAAACTTGGAAAAACAGGAAGAGAAGGCTGATTTAATCCTGACCTGCTCCGAGTACAACCGCCAAGAGATGCTCAAACATTACAAGCACCTGCCCGATTACAAAATCAGGGTCATTCCCCACGGCCTTCCCGACGGTCTGCGCCGCGCGGCTTCCCCCGATAAGGTCCAGGCGGTCAAGGATAAATACCGCCTCACCAAGCCCTATTTTCTTTTTGTGGGAACCCTGGAACCGCGGAAGAATTTACTGCGCTTGGTCCATTCCTTTCTTTTGTTCAAGCAGCAAACCCATTTCGAGCATGAACTGATTTTAGCCGGCCCCAAGGGATGGATCGGGGAGGATTTCATGCATTTCATCCTTTCGCCCCAATTAGTCGACAAGGTCCGGTGGCTGGATTACGTGAAAGAAGAAGATTTGGCCGGACTCTATACCGGCGCCGAGGCGTTCCTTTTTCCCGCTATCAAGGAGGGGTTTGGTATGCCTCTCTTGGAGGCGATGGGCTGCGGCACCCCGGTGATTTGTTCCAATTCCTCGGCCATTCCGGAAGTCGTCGGGGAAGCGGCCTGGATGCTGGATCCTGCCAATGTGGGCGAATGGGCCAAGGCCATGGAAAGGGCGGCCACCGACCAAGACTTCAGAAGTTTACTGAGGGATAAGGGCCATACCCGGGTCAGCCTGTTCCAAATGGAAAATACCGCTAAACAAACACTGACGGCCCTCAAGATGGCTGTTCAAAGCCATGCCTAAAAAAAGCAAAAGGCCGGCTAAGGCTTCGCCTCTCCCGAGGAGAAAAAAGGCCAAAAGACCGGCGGCGCGAAAGCCGCGGCCGCCCCTTAAGTTATCCCGGCCCGCTTTGCCGTCATTCGACGAATCTCAAATCCAGGATTATCTCCCCTTGCCCTCGGGTCCTCCGCCCACCCTTTCTCTTTTGCGGCGGATGGAAAATGAGTTCGAGCGGGCTTTGGACCAGCCCCGAATTTCAGTCGTGATCGTCAACCATGACGGAGTGGATTTTTTATGGCATTGTCTTTTCGCGCTCAAAACCCAGACCTATCCTCCCCATGAGATCATCCTAGTGGACAACGCTTCCGAGGACGCCAGCGTTTCCTTCGTCCAGTCCAATTATCCCCAGGTCAAGATCATGGAGTGCCCGGAAAATTTCGGCTTTGCGATGGGATGCAACCTAGGTTCCAAGATCGCCACCGGGGATCTGGTGGTTCTTTTGAATAACGACGCGGTTGTGACTCCCGATTGGCTCCACCGCATGATTTTGGATTTCCAGGACCATTGGCCGCGAATAGGGGTGCTGTCTTCCTCCGTGAAATCCAACAAAGGGGCCGGAGAAAAAAATGGCCAAGATTTTCGGACCCTGAACATCCTGGGTAATCCGGTGGAAGGTTTTTTCGAGGACCCCCAGACGGTTTTTTACCCCGAAGGATGCGCCCTGATGGTTCCCCGGTTTTTGATCGCAGACGACCCCCTGGACTCGGACTATTTTATTTACCAGGAGGATGTGTATCTGGGCTGGAAATTCCGGCTTGCCGGCCGCCAGGTTCGGAAGTCGTCCACCGCGAAAGTTTTCCACGAACCGGGAGGGACGATGTCCCGATTCCACGGCTGGAAAACGATTTATTACCAGACGAGAAACCGGTGGCTGAATCTTTTTCTTTTTTATGACACGGCGAACCTTTTAAAAATCCTGCCCTGGATAGCGGGCGAGGCGCTGGCTCGGATGGTGAAAAGTTTGGGGACCGGTTTTGACGCCTTTCTGGGAATCCTTTTCGCCATTCTTTGGATCGCGGCGCACCCTGCGGCGATCTACCGCAAGCGGAAGATCCTTCAGGAAAAAAGGAAGGTGAAGGACAACGAGGTCCTTAAGTTTATGAGTGGGCGGGTCGCCGAGGATGGGGGAGCTGCCGCCCGGGTTTTGAATTTTCTCTCACTCACCTATTGCCTGGTCATGGGAATGGAAGTGATGGAGTTTCCCGCAGAAAAATAGAATTGATTCCGTGAATATTATTTTAGTGGGGGGCGATTCATCGCGCCCTAGAAGTCAACTGCGAAAAACAAAGGCCGGTCGGGATGAATCGCGCCCTTGCGGCGGCGGGTTATTACGGCTCATTTGTGATCTTTTGGGTTAAAAATTAAAACTTAAAATTTCCCTTAATTGCCTGTACACTCTGAACACATTTATCCTTGAAGAAGCCGAAAAGCCGGAGGGCTGAATTGCCGAAAACCGAAAAGAACGTCCTGATTGATGATCCCCAGCGCTGCAGTATTTGCGGGACCGTCACTACCCTCTATCCGAAAAGTTTCGCTCCTTGCCCCCATTGTCACAACCGGGTTTGCCGCCGATGCTGGGGAGGCGCCTGGGCCGCTAAGGCCTTTACCGCTGAAGCCTGCGCCCATATCGCCGAGAATGACGGCAGGACCCTCACGGCCGTTGGCCAAAAAAACAAGTCCTTTGATTGGGATTGGCAAAAGGGTTTGTTTATCGCCGGCCTTGCTGTCTTGGCCGTCGGCACGCTGATGTTCCTGGTCAACCTTTTTATTTTCTAAAAAGATAAAACCTATTTACCGCCAAGATCGCCAAGTGAAGAAAAACGAAAAAAATATTTAATCCGTTAATGATCCTTTTCGATTTCCGTTGTGTTTTTCTTGGCGGACTTGGCGTCTTGGCGGTGATAATATTTTTGAGGAATGATTAAATGCGCATCGCGTTAGTCCACGATTGGTTGACCGGCATGAGAGGCGGGGAAAAAGTTCTCTTGTCCCTGATGGAGCTGTTTCCTGGCGCGGATATCTTCACCCTGGTTTACCGGCCCGGCAAGATGGACCCTGTCTTTTACAAACGGAAAATTACCACTTCTTTGCTGCAAAGCATCCCCTTGGGCGTGGTCCGCTACCAATATTTTCTGCCCCTCTACTGGGAATTAATGGGCGGGTTTGATCTTTCCGAATATGACCTGATTGTCTCTTCCAGTTCGGCCTGCGCCAAGTGGGTCCGCAATCCCAAAAAAGCCATGCATGTCTGCTACTGCCATACGCCCATGCGCTATATCTGGGACCTGTTCGACGATTACTTTGGCCCCTCCGCTCCGGCGCCCCTGCGTTGGTCCGCCAAGTTTTTCCGTTCTTACCTTCAGCGGTGCGATTTGAAGTCGAACGAGGGCGTCACCCATTTCCTCGCCAACTCCACCGAGGTGAAGGAGCGCATCCGGCGGATTTACGGGAGGGAAGCGGAAGTGTTTCATCCGCCTGTGGACGTGGACCGCTTCAAGGTCAAAAGCGGGAAGGGTGATTACTACCTGGTGATTTCGGCGCTGGTCCCTTACAAGAAGGTGGATTTGGCCGTTAAGGTTTGCACCGAACGCAACTGGCCTTTGGTGGTGGTAGGGCAGGGGAGCGAGGAAAAACGTCTCCGCAAAATGGCGGGCCCCAGTGTGACCTTCAAGGGCTGGGCCTCGGATGAGGAACTGCCGGCTTACTATGAAAAAGCAAAAGCGCTTTTGTTTCCCGGCAAAGAGGATTTCGGCATTGTCCCCGTCGAGTCCCTGGCGTCCGGCTGTCCGGTCATCGCTTTTGGCGAGGGTGGGGTTAAGGACACCTTAACGGACGGAGAAACGGGCGTGTTATTTTACGAGCAGACCGAAAAGGCCCTGCAAGCGGCCATTGAAAAATTCGAGACCCTGTCTTTTGACGCAGGAGCCCTCCGCCAGAAGGCCATGGCCTTTTCCAAGGCTCGCTTTCTCTTTAAAACCCAGGTTTATTTCCGAAAGCTGTACGGCATCACGGTTCAGGAAGAAAATCTCAAGGTTTAAACGCCGTTCGCATTTGCCCCGCTGGTGATCACTCGTTAAACTATTGGCTCACATTAACTTCTAGGGGTGACATGAAATATAGGATTCCTTCGATATTTTCAGCGGCGAGTTTCGTCGGCGACGGTCTTTTCGTCGCGGGATCGTTTCTTTTGGCCAATTGGGTCCGCTTTCAATCGGGTTGGATCGAGGTCCACAACGTCACCCGATATTCCCATTACAGGTCCTTTCTCCTGCTGATGGTGGCGATCCACCTGTTGATCTTTAAATATGTGGGTCTTTACCGGAAAAGACGCGGTATTTCCGGCGTGGACGAATTGTCAAAAGTCATCCAAGGCGTTTTCATTTCCACGATCCTGGTATCGGCCTCCACCTTTCTTTTTAAGTTTTTTACCTTTTCACGCCTTGTCATCGGACTCGCGGCCCTCTTCGTCATCCTGGGTGTTTGGCTGGACCATGTTTTGTTGAGACGGATCCAAATCCTCCTGCGGCGCCGGGGAGTGGGGGTGACGCGGATCTTAGTAGTGGGAACGGGGGAAACGGCCAAGGTGTTGCTCCAGCGCATCCACCAGAATTCGGGGCTGGGCTACCGGGTGGCCGGTATTGTTTCCGAAGGAAAAGCTTCTGGTGTTGTGGAAGGGGTCAAGATTGTCGGAACCCTTTCCAAATTTTCGCAATTGATCCAAAGATATGAGCCCCACGAGGTGATCTTCGCCCTTCCTTCTTCGGCGCATGGAAAGCTGATCTCCATGCTGGTGACCCTCCAGGATACCCAGGTGAAGTACAAGATCGTCTCTGATCTCTTTGGGCTTATCACCAACCCGCTGGAAAATGATGTTCTCATTGACATGCCAATTTTTGAGATGAAAGAAGCTCCCTTGAGCGCCCTGTATAACCGTATGCTCAAGAGAACCTTCGATTTCGTTCTGGCCTTGGTGGGGATTATTTTGCTGAGTCCCCTCTGGATTTTGGTGGCCTTCGGAGTGAAGTTGTCATCACCGGGCCCGGTTCTTTTTCACCAGAAGAGGGTGGGAAGGGACGGCAGGATTTTCCACATGCGGAAATTCCGCTCCATGTCCACGGGAAGCGAGACGGTTGCCTTCACCGCGAAGAATGATCCCCGAGTGACCAAATTTGGTTCCTTTATCCGCAAAACCAGCCTGGATGAATTGCCCCAGTTATTGAATGTCTTAACCGGCCGCATGAGCCTGGTGGGACCGAGACCTGAAGTGCCAGGATTGGTGGAGAAGTTCGAGAAGGAAATCCCCCGTTATTTCGAACGCCACCAGGTGAAGTCCGGTATCACCGGCTGGGCCCAGGTGAACGGTTTCCGGGGCAATACGTCCCTCTCGGAGCGGGTCAAATACGACATCTACTATATTGAGAATTGGAGTTTATGGTTTGACATCAAGATTATCTTGAGAACGGTGTTGGATATTTTGGAACATAAGCATGCCTACTAAAGGCAGGCTCAAGGGACAAGGTTCTAGGGGCCAGTTGTTGTCAAAGCAAACGTTGACTGAAAAGGAAGAAAAGTTTCTAGCTGTTCATGAAGGGCTAAACAAAAAAATATGGTTGATCATAATAGTTGTTTTTTTCTTGATGGGAATCCTCTCTTTTCGATTGGGAATACTCTGGAAGGAAAAAGATCCGGTTGCGAGTCGTGACCATTTCTGGATGGCGGCAATTTGGCTAATTTATGCAATTTTCGTTGGCAAGTTGGTTTGGGAAAATAGCAAGTTTATTGAAATTATAAGAAAGCTTAAAAAATGAAAATACTAGTAACGGGTGGCGCTGGGTTCATCGCGAGCCATGTGGTGGACGCCTATATCGCGGCGGGCCATGACGTGGTCATCGTTGATGACTTGTCGACCGGCAAAAAAGAAAACCTGAACCCCAAGGCCAAGTTTTATCACATGAATATTTTGGATGAAAAACTCCAGGACATCATGAAGGGCGAGGGAATTGAGGCCGTTAACCATCACGCGGCGCAGATCAAAGTCAAAGCTTCCTTAGAAGACCCCTACTTCGATGTGAAGGTCAACGTATTGGGCTCCGTACTTCTCTTGGACCTCTGCCGACGGGCAGACGTGAAAAAATTTATCTTTGCCGCATCCGGCGGCGCCATGTACGGCGAGGCGGAAAAGGGGCCCTTTCCCGAAACCCATCCAGCCCGGCCCCTGTCGGTTTACGGCGCCAGCAAAGTTTCGGTGGAAATGTATCTGGATGTCTTCGCCCAGAACTTCGGCTTGGAATATGTGACTCTGCGCTACGCCAATGTTTACGGTCCCCGGCAGGACGCCTCGGGCGAGGGAGGCGTTGTCGCAATTTTTACGGATAACATGCTTCACGGCGGGGATTTCCAAATCCACGGAGATGGTTTTAATGTCCGGGATTATGTTT
>CAZHFP010000119.1:0-8243 GCA_964531065.1 uncultured bacterium | reverse complement strand
GCAACCCCTGCTCCGAGTACATGTACCTGGACGATTCGGCCTGCAACCTGGCTTCGCTCAATTTGATGAAGTTCCGCGACAAGGAAGGCTTTGATCTCGAATCCTTCAAGCACGCGGTGGACATCACCATCCTGGCGCAGGAAATCACGGTGGATAATTCGAACTACCCGACTCCCGCCATCACCCGCAACTCCTGGGACTATCGTCCTTTGGGATTGGGCTACGCCAACTTAGGCGCGTTGCTCATGTCCCGTGGATTGCCTTACGACGGAGACGCTGGCCGTAATTACGCCGCCGCCATTACCGCCATCATGCAGGGCGAGGCCAATTTGATGAGCTCCAAGATCGCCAAGGAAGTGGGTCCTTTCGCCGGCTATGCCCGCAACGAGGAGCCCTGCCAGAAGGTCATGAAGATGCATCAATCGGAAGCCGCCAAGCTGAAGCGCGAGGGACTGCCGGACGAGATGTACATCGCGGCCCAGTCCATTTGGAAAGAAGTCCAGACCCACGTGAAGGAATGGGGATTGCGCAACGGACAGGTTTCCGTTCTGGCCCCCACCGGCACGATCGGTTTCATGATGGATTGCGACACCACGGGCGTTGAGCCCGATATCGCGTTGGTCAAGTATAAGAAGCTGGTCGGCGGCGGAGTGATCAAGATCGTCAACCAGACGGTTCCGGAAGCTTTGACCAACCTGAAATATACCGAGACCCAGGTGAAGGATATTTTGGCCTACATTGAGGCCCACGACACCATCGAGGGAGCGCCGCACTTGAAGACCGAGCATCTGCCGGTATTCGACTGCGCCTTCAAGCCGATGAATGGAACCCGTTCCATCCATTACATGGGCCACATCCGCATGATGGGCGCGGTTCAGCCCTTCCTGTCGGGAGCCATTTCCAAGACCGTCAACCTCCCGCACGAGGCCTCGGTTGAGGACATCATGCAGGCTTATATTGAGTCCTGGAAGATCGGCCTCAAGGCGGTCGCCATCTACCGTGACGGCTGCAAGCGCAGCCAGCCGCTTTCCACCAATTTGGCCGCAGACGGAAAATCCGTCCTCAAGCCCCAACGCCGCCGTCTCCCTGCGGAACGCGAAGCCATCACCCACAAGTTCTCCATCGCCGGCCACGAGGGTTATATCACCGTGGGCAAGTTTGAGGATGGAACGGCCGGTGAATTGTTCATCGTGATGTCCAAAGAAGGTTCGACGGTTTCGGGCTTGATGGACAGCTTCGCCACGGCTATCTCACTGGCGCTCCAATATGGAGTGCCGTTGAAAGTCTTGGTGAACAAGTTCAGCCACAGCCGCTACGAGCCGTCCGGCTTCACCAACAACCCAGAAATCCGGATCGCCAAATCCATCACCGACTACATCTTCCGCTGGCTGGCCTTGAAGTTCCTGCCCGCGGGCGAGCGCGGAGCCGCTGAATTGTCCGAAGCCGCTGAGAAAGATGCTACTTTAAATAGCGCCTCTCCCGCGAAGAGCGAATCGGCCACGGCAACAAAAGCCGCCCCGGCTCCAATGAAGACCATTGAGATTTCGTCCGAAGCGGAGAAGAAGGAGAAGGGCATTTTCGTAACCCAGTCCGATGCCCCCCCTTGCCCCGAATGCGGAACCATCATGGTGAGGGCGGCTGCCTGTTACAAGTGCCTGAACTGTGGAACCTCGAGCGGCTGTTCTTAAAAAGTAGTAGTTTTTGTCCCTTATGTACTGAGGGAAAAACCATAAATTAGGCCGAGCCCCGGTTCCGAAAGGAACCTGGGCTTTTTTTATATATAAGGATCAACTTTGCAAGTTTCTCACGAACATCATTTTGTTCCCATGTGGTACCAACGAGGCTTTCTTGAACCGGGAAGCCATAAATTGCATGTAATGAATTTGAAAAGGGAAACTGCGAGTTTACCGGGAGGCGGGATTATCACCAATCCTGAATTCGAAGAGTTGGGCCCAAAAAGTTGTTTTGTAAGGTCTGACTTATATTCCATAGAAGCAAGGAATTTACCACCTGACTTAATTGAGAAAACTCTGTTTGGAGAAATAGATAGGATTGGAGCCAATGCTGTAAGGGCTTGGACTTCAGGGGATTTCAAAAAGGAGCATGATTTTCATCAGGCCTTTTATGAATACTTGGACGCGCAAAAAATACGAACCCTAAAGGGTTTAGGATGGCTTAAAAGAAAATACCCAAAATTGAATCAAAATCAATTAATGGACGAGCTTTTAAAACTTCGGACCGCCCATTGTGTTATGTGGACTGAATCAGTCAGGGAAATTGTGAATGCGAAAAGCTCATTCGTAAAATTTATTTCATCTGATCATCCTGTGACGGTTTTTAATTCTGGATCTCCTCCGACGGTTCCGATCTATTCTTTCCCCTATGAACCGGCAATTGGCTTGAATGGCTCCCAAACTGTTTTTCCGATGGATAGAGATCACTGTCTCATTTTGACAAACCTTGAATATGCCAAAATTCGCCGTGGGGAAAATCCACTAAAGGAAAGAATAAATGCCAGGTATGGCGGTGAAACAATAGTGAGGACTGATATAACAATACGTAAACGGTCTCTTTCTTCTGAAAACGTAATGGCCATTAATTATTTAATAAAAACCCAAGCTGATCGTCAGATTGTTGCCGGCAAAAGAGAATGGCTTCCGCCTGAGGCTTTTTCCTGGAAAGAAATCGGTAAGGTTTTAATGCCTAATCAGGATGATCTTTGGGAATATGGGGGCGAATCTTATTTCGGAATGAAAGATGGAACCGTTATTTACCAAGATCAATTTGGCTCGCGGGTTCGCTATCCAAATAGAGGAGCCGTCCCGGATTCGATGAAAAAGGAATTTGAAAGTATAAAAAAACACATTAAGAAAACGAACGGTGGAAAGGAGCCGGATTTTTAGAGGAGGGTGTCTGTTATCAAGGTTGATTATTTTCTTTCCCCGTAGATCTCTTTCTAATAAGATGAAAGACAATTGTTGGTCTTTTTATCATTTTTAAAATTTACGAAATTGGAGATTAATGAAAAATTTAATTTTGTTTCTGCTGTTAATGCTTGGTTTATTACAGTCTGGTTGCATTCCGGCAATGATTGTTGCTCAAACGGCTGGAGATGATGACAAGGCCCAGAGGCGGTTAAAATGGCAACAAGCATTTGATATAAGAAATGATAATCGTGAAGCAAAAGGGTTAAAGCCTTTGGACTGGTGCAAAGAGGTGCGTAAATGGGATCCTGACTGGGCAAAAGAGAAAAAATGTCCAGAGCCAACACCCACACCTGAACAATAATGAAATGGGGAACAAGAGGACCAATTCCTCGCGTTACGTTTTAAGATGAAATAATAAGAACTCAACCTGGTAACGGGATGGGTTCTTTTTATTTAGGGAAAAGAGGTCTGACACCTTTGCCGACGACTTTTAAAAAAGATGGGGGATTATGAAAAAAACAATTATCGGCTTTTTTATTTCTCTGATATTTATTTCGGGTAATGCGATTGCAAAGGGTGCAATGGATGAGATGAACACCCAGCGCAATCAACAAGCGACTATTAGTAATACACCTGGTATTCATAACGATTGGTACAAAATTAATTACGACGAAATACGAGATGAGACTGTCTTTGAAGTTAAAGATCAGTATGGCCCTGGTTCCAGCATTGCTAAGGTGTCAAATGGGAATCATGATCAAATAAAAGTTGCTATTTCGGCAATTTTAAAGGGAAAGGTTTTCAAGAGCGTTAATTCTGTAGAAGTTACCGTTTCATTTAATCGGATGGCTGGAATTAATATGGGTGATCGGGGTTCTTTTCAATCGCAAACAGGGAATAATGGATTTAGTGCACTTGGTAATGGAGATGCGTTGGGTGGCGCTAAACAATTGATCGCTCTAGAAAAATGTAAAGACGTAATTTTTATGTTCCGGTCTGGTAAAAAATATCAAGTGCCTGAAAAGTCCATTAACTACACCACGAGTATTTCTAGTGGCTTAATGGGAGAACAATACCTTTGGGAGGTTCTGTCCGTTACAAGCGATGGGAAGTTATTGGACAATATTCAAGAAGTTGCGAAGGGAGATCTTGGGAGGATTGGTTTTGAGTTTTCTCCTGATGTTATGGCCCAGGCCAAGACTTTATTATCATTGCTAAACAAAACAAGGGATACTTTAGATTCCGCCGAATAAAAAAAAGAGTGAGAAGGTGTCAGTCATCAATTTCCATTACTTCATTTTTAAAACCTGGGCCAAAAACAAGATCTGAATGGACTTACTAATGGACAGGCGAGATTCTAAAAAGCGTTTTTGGCTAAAGGTTTTGTTGGGTTTCTTCTTGGTGTTCGGTTCCTTCTGCTTAACTTTAAGTATTTCTTCTCCCGCCCTCGCTAAAGCCAAATATTCCGACCAAAAAGAATACTCCGTTTACATAACCAAAACTGGGAAGAAATACCATCGGGCTGGCTGTCGTTATCTTCGGTATTCCAAATATAAAATAACCAAGTCGGAAGCCCTTGAGCGCGGTTACGCGCCTTGTAAAGTCTGTAGGCCTTAGATCTAAAGAGCTGGAGGTTTTTTTGACAACGGAATTAAAACAACTTTTCCTTTTCACAATTTTGCTTGTTTTCACTTCTGAAAGGTGTCAGGCACCACTTATTATTTTTCCCTGACCCCATTCGCGAGTGTTGTTGATAGTAGAAAAGGTGTCAGGCACCACTTATTACTTTTCCCTGGCCCGATTTGCGAGAGTTGGAAACAAAGGGGTCAAACTTGAAAAAGGAATATTTTGGAACTGAGTGAGAGTTCCGAACATCAGGATCGGGCTTGAAGAATGACCATTCCCAAGGCAAATAAACAGTCCGCCGTTAACTATGTCCTCTTTGCTTTCCTCTGCCTCTTTTGGGGTTCCACCTGGATCTCCATTAAGATCGGCCTCGCGACGGTTCCTCCGCTGTTCTTCGCCTCAACCCGGTTTCTGGCCGCTGGGATCATCTTAACCGTCATCACCCTCTTTACCGGCGAATTCAAAAAAAACCACTTACGCCTATTCACAATCAGTCTGATCCCTACCATTTTAATGATCAGCATTAACTACGGGCTTTGCTACGTGGGCATGACCCGCGTGCCTTCAGGGATAAGCGCGGTGGTGAACCTGTCGATGGTTCCCTTATCGGCCACCGTCTTCTCCGTTGTTTTCGGGCAAACCCGGATGACGCCAACCCGTCTAGCCGCGATCTGCCTTGGCATTGGCGGACTCTTTATGCTTTTCTTCCCCCGGGCTCAACTCGCAATCGGAGACTCTTCACTTCTGGGGATATTAGCCATTGCCTTGGGAGCGGCTTGTTATGGCTCGGGGTCGGTCCTACTCAAATCAAAAAACATTGCCTGTCCCCCGCGCGTGCTTTCGGCGATTCAAAGTCTTTCCGGCGGCTTCCTGCTTTTGTTGGTTTCGTTTCTGTTGGAACCCATCAGCACGGGAACATTTGCCGCTCTAATGTCGCCAACCGCATTCTCGAGCTGGGCTTTTCTTGTCATCGTTGGCTCAGTATTGGCCTTTACTATCTATTTGACGCTTCTACCCCGATGGGGCGCTTCCCGGGCGACGGCTTACGCCTTTGTTTGTCCCGTCATCGCGCTGATTGAGGGAGCCGTTTTTACGAAGGAAAATATTTCGATGCTTGAGGCTCTTGCCACGTTTGTTTTGTTGGCCGCCACTTGGTTTTGCTTAAAGCCGGAGACACCGACAAACAAGAATAGCAACATAAGGGTCAGGTCTTGAAAACGGCAGAAGGAATCTGGGGATTATTTGAAGTGCCGTTTTCAAGATCTGACCCCATGCGTTATGAATGAAAAGGTTTTGCCTCGCAACGAAGTTTGAGGTTGGTCAATTGCCTGGATTCCATGAATCGGTGGATGAGCAGGATGAAAGGCTTGAACAGGGCCATCTTCCAACCGGGCTTGAATCCCCCGCGGACACGGACATGGAGCCGACAGGCATCCCTCCCCAAGGATTCCAAGTCGAATTGCCAGAAAGGTGTCAGGCACCACTTATTACTTTTCTCTGACACCTTTACTGTCCCTTAAAACCTAAATGGATAAAGGAATCAGGCCGACTTTTAATTGCCCTTTTTAAGGCTGACCCTTTTTATTTGAAATTTATTTTTGAACGGCCGCGGGTCACCTGCTAATGTATTTCCGTTGAAATTCCTTTTTCGAGGAGTCCCCATGCCAGATGACGCCAAGAAGCCTTCGCAGACCGATCTCTTCCACCCTTGGAAACCCAAAAAAGGCGACAAGTCCAAGAAGATCAACTTGGGAGGGAACGGCAATCCACGGAACGATGATTGGGACCCGGAGTCTCCGGATACCTCCCAAGGCATGGTGGTGATTTACGACGAAAACACCAACCACTACAAGGTTTCCTGCGGGGGAGTGAACTTCGACTTGAATTGGGACGACATGTTCCCGCAGATCCCCAAGAAGGACGATTGGGAAATCAAGTGCGACCCGGAAAAAGACACCGATAAAACCTTCCTCACAGATGTTAAGGACGAGACAAGAGAAGTTTATATCGTTCAAAACACCTGCAGTCTTCTGGTTTATTGCGTCGTCAAGTATGTCGAAGTCCTCACGACCTATCACTGCGACAGGAGCCTGAAGAAATGGGGAAAACCCCATGAGACACAACACGAGAGCGGGCGCACCCGACTGAATGTCTTCACCTGCCCCTGCGGCGGGAAGTAGGGGAAGTCCAGTCATCAATTTCCATTTTTTTAATTTATAACGTTTGAGCACAAGTTCCTTACTCTTACAATGGCTTCCGGTTCAAGGGCCTTGATTGGCCGGCCGCCAACATGAAAGGATTTATCGATGAAAAAAATGATCGCGTTATTTTCAGGCCTTATTCTTCTGGCGGGGTTCGTTTCGGCTTCTTTGATTTCCTGCTCCGCGCCCCCCACCGCTCCCGCCGCGCCGACTCCCACGCCCACCTCCATCTATAACAATTTGAGCGCTTCCGCGACTATCGGGAGTTCCTCCAATTTTACCAATCCGTCCGGAATGATCTTTTCAGGCGGCAATATTTGGATCGCCGACCAAGGGAACGGTACTTTCCAGGAATGGACCACCACCGGTTCCGCGGTGACGACCATTACTACCTTCAATACCAGTAACACTTTCACCGGCCCCTGGGGAGTCGGTGTGGATCCCATCACCGGCAATATCTACGTCGCCGACGCGTACAACGGCCGCCTGGTGGTTTTTAACAGCGCCGGAAACTACTTAACTGAAATTACCGCCGGAGGGAGCGACGTCCGGGGGATCGCCATCGACAGCGCGGGGGTCACGGCCTTCGTGACGGACTTCAGCGGCGGCGGCTATATTTACCATATCGGCGGAACCCCCACGGTCCCCACCTTTACTTTGACCGGCAATTTCGGCCAAAGCGGTTCAGGAACCTTAACCGACGCTTATCAATGTTCCCTCGATTCGTCCGGAAACGTCTGGGTCGCGGATTATTCGGGAGCCAAGGTGGAAAAATACACCGCCGGGGGAACCTATATCAAAACCTTAACCTCAAGCTCTTTTTCAATGCCCACCGACGTCAAGGTCCTGGCCGATGGAACCATTTTTGTACCCGACGAGGGAGCGGGCAAGGTGTTCGTATTTAACGCGGCGGGCAATAAAATTGCGACCTTTGGCGCGGGCAAATTAAGCTATCCCGAAGACATTGAGATTTCCGGGGGGAAATATTACGTTTCCGACTGGAACAACAGCCAGATCGTTGTATTTCATTGACGCTTCCAGTGGAAGAATGGAAAGGTGTCAGGCACCACTTATCACTTTTTAGAAAATGGACGACCGTTTCCTTTGCTTCTCTGATGCGTTATGAATGAAAAGGTTTTGCCTCGCAACGAAGTTTGAGGTTGGTCAATTGCCTGGATTCCATGAATCGGTGGATGAGTAGGATGAAAGGCTTGAACAGGGCCATCTTCCAACTGGGCTCAAATCCCCCGCGGACACGGACATGGAGCCGACAGGCATCCCTCCCAAAGGGTTCCAAGTCGAATTGCCAGGTTGAGAGATAGGGAACTCCCCAGAATTTTCTCCGGAGGGGCGGCGGCAGCAGATCGGGGGAACCTAGCGACATCGGTGTCAGGTCTTGATTATTTGTTGAAAAAATACGGTTTATCGTTGGTAAATAATCAAAACCTGACACCGATGTTTCGGGTTGGCTCTTTTTGGAAATGGACGG
>CAZHFP010000118.1:0-8478 GCA_964531065.1 uncultured bacterium | reverse complement strand
CCGGATCCGGGATCCATTCCACATCGTTCAAGACAAACTTGTAATGATACACGCCGGGGTTGAGGGCGATGATGAATTGGAAAGTGCCGTCAGGCTGTTTTTCCATCGGGTCAGCGTCCTTGTCCCAGTTGTTGAAGTTCCCCACTAGGGCCACCTTCGAAAGTTCGTAGTGTGGCTTGAATCGGATGGTGACCTTCACCGGCGGGTCGAAAGCGGTTACCTTATTTCGGCCCAGCGATTTTGACCGGTACAAACTGCTGTCGGCCTTTTTAATGAGATCCTCTTCCGTGGTCGCGTCCACGGGAAAGGTGGCGACTCCGGCAGAAATGGTCATTTTTCCCCCGGGCTGGCTTTTCATCCCTTCGAAAAGTGTATCGGCAATCTTAGCGCGAATGCGGTCGGCCAGCTCCGCGGCCCTTTTGCGGCTGGTCTCGGGAAGGATAATGACCATTTCTTCCCCCCCGTAGCGGGCCACAATATCCACTTCCCTGGCTTCTTCCTTCAAAATTTGGGCGATTTTTTTCAACACTTCGTTACCCGCGGGATGGCCGTTGGCGTCGTTGTATATTTTGAAATGGTCGATGTCGAATATCACCAGGGAAAGAAGGCGGTGATACCTTTCACCCCTCATCCGCTCTTCTTTGAGCCTCTCCAGAAAATATCCAAAGTTGTAGAGACCCGTGAGCCGGTCCGTAATGGCCATTTGCCTGGCCCGCTCATAAAGGAGCGCGTATTCAATTGCCATCACGTCCTGGCTGGCCGCCTCTTCCTTGAGGCGCATGGCCCCGTCGAAAAAAACGAGACCTAAGCGGTTGAGAAGGGTGGAAACCTGGCTGACCTCTTGGAAATGGGCGGAAACTTGCTGCTGTCCCTCCGGTCCCATATCTAAAACTTCCCGCACCGCTTCCTTCACCGCGTCCCTGGTGGAAAAAAGAAGGAACACCATATCCGTGGACGAAAGGCCGTGGTTGGTTTGAAGCGCCTTCAAATGGATGATAATTTTCTCGAACTCGGCGTCCACGGCCTGTTCCACACTGCCGGAGCGTTCCACCAGGGACAGCAGGTCATGGAGAAGTCCCCGGACTTCCTCAAATACAGCTAAATCTCCGCTTAAGTGCTCCAAGCGGCCGAATAATTGGCGGACGGACGACTGCCACCGTTCACGGAGGACGTTTTCCTCTTTTTGAAGAAGATTTGTCAGGGAAGTTTTCATAAGTCCTATTTTAGGGTTTCTGGTTTTAAAAGCTATGGGGGGGCGGGGAAAAGGGCGGCGGAGGGGGTTAAAGGCTTTATTTGCGAAGGATTATTTCGTAAAGATCCCGGTATTTCTTGGCCGAGGCGTCCCAGGAAAAATCTTGTTTCATGGCCCGCTGCACCAGTTCGTCCCAAATTTTAGGCTGGTGAAAGGCTTCCACCGCCCGCTGAATCGTCAACAATAATTCCTGGCTCTTGTAATCCTCGAAAACAAAACCGGTTCCCTTTTTACCGTCGAGTGAAAGGTTGTCCACCGTGTCCGCCAAACCGCCGGTTTTGCGGACTACCGGGATCGTTCCATATTTCATGGCAATCATTTGGCCCAGTCCGCAAGGCTCAAAACGGGAAGGCATGAGAAACATGTCGCTGCCCGCGTAAATCAGTTTCGCCAGGCGGTTATCGAACTTCAGCGCCACCGCCAATTTGGAAGGATATTTCTCTTTCAAGCTTTCCAACAGCGCGTGGTATTTCGGCTCCCCGGTTCCCAATACGACGAACTGGACGTCCATCGCCAAGAATTCCTGGATGATTTCCGCGATCAGGTCCAAGCCCTTTTGATCGGTCAGCCGGGAAACCAGACCCAACACCGGCGTTTCTTCATTGAATTTGAGGTTTTGTTCGGCCAGGAGCTTTTTTTTGGACTCTATTTTCTTCTCGTGGTTTTTCGCCGTGTACTGGGCCGGAATTTCCTTGTCCGTGGCCGGGTTCCATTCATCGTAGTCGATCCCGTTGACGATCCCGTATAGATCTTTGGTCCGGTCTTTCAAGACGCCTTGGAGCCCATGGCCATATTCTTCGGTTTGAATCTCCAGGGCGTAGCGTTCCGAAACCGTATTCAGGGCGTCGGAATAAACCAATCCCGCCTTGAGGTAATTAACCTGGTCGTAAAACTCCAGTTTCTCGGGTTTAAATTCTTCCCAGCCAATACCGGTCATGGGCAGGATGTATTTAGGAAAAAGCCCCTGGTAAGCCATGTTATGGATGGAGAAGAGGCTGCGCGCGGCGCTAAAGCCGGGGATTTTTTCGTAAAGGGTTTTCAAATAAACCGCCGCCAACCCGGATTGCCAATCGTTCAGGTGGAAGATATCGGGAATCCAATTGATCGCCTTCACCATCTCCAGGACCGCCCGGGAAAAGAAAGCGAACCGCTCGGCGTTATCGTGGTAATCCCCTTCGGCGGTCCCGTAAAATCCGTCGCGGTCGAAGTAGCGGTCGTTTTGGATGAAATAAACCGTGCCCTGGGTATCCCCGAGCCTGGTGGAGTAAATGTCTGCGTTCACTTCGCCCATGCCCATCGGCACAGCCAGGCCCCGGATCTCCAGCTTCATTTTATATTTCTCGGGGGAAATGCTTTTGTACTTGGGCAGTACCACGGCGGCTTCGCACCCCAGCTTCATGAGGGCGCGCGGCAGGGATCCCACAACGTCGGCAAGGCCGCCCGTCTTGGCGTAAGGGACGACTTCGGAGGAAACGAAGAGAACTTTCCGCTGAGGCAGAGGACCCGAAGATTCGATTGATTTTTTAACGCCGGTTTTCGCCATTTTAATCCCATGATTCCCAGGACTTCCAACTGCAGAAGGCCGACTTTTGGGTAATGTTTGCGGGCATTATAGAAGCGATCAAAGGTCTGTCAAGGAGGGTTAGAAAAAGAGCTAAAAACGATAATGGAGCCGGTTTGCTTAAAAACTTAAGCGGAAGACGGACGACGAAGGATGGCCTTCAAGGAATGTTCCAGCGTTTCTCGATATCGCTGGTGGAAACCTTTTGTTTTTCCTTCAAGGCGTTTTCCAACAATTGCCGAATCATCACTTGGGTTTTTCGCCGGGATTTCAACCTTCGGAAAGAATCGTAGCCGTCCCCTCCTCCTGCCAAATAATCATTGACCGCCACCAGGTATTTTTGCCTGTCTTTCAAGGGCTCATCACCCACCCGGATCACCAACTCGCCGCCTTCCTGGTGAATTTTTAAACCCGAAACCTGGAGAAATCCCCCCTGGCCTTTTTTAAAGGCGGAGGCCTCCACTATTTTCCTTAACCCGGCGCCGGTCATATCCAAGGTGACGACTTCATCGTCAAAGGGAAACAGTTCATACAAAATCGCGCGGGTTAACTCCCCGGACTTAAAATCTGTCCGAAAGGAGCCGCTGTTGATCAAGGCCACTTCGGTTCCAGCTGACTTCCGGATCGCGTCCGCCGTCATTTCTCCCAAATAGGAATCCTCCTCGTTGGAGCGGGTCAAGTCGCCGGACACGGTCGCCAGCACTTCGTCCAAATCCTTGGATTTGAGCCGGCTTTTGAATTTATCCAAAAGCTCCACCATGGCCGGATCCTCCGGCATGTCAGCGGTAATGGATATCAACTTGTAGTGATAATCCTCCACCGAGTATTCCTCTTTTTTTGTTTTGGGATTCCTCGCGCCTTGAATGGTCAGGTCCAAGCGGCCCAGATAAAGCCCCCGGGAACCGGCTTGGGTGATGATGGGGCCGGCCAAACTCCCGTCCGCCCGTTTGTCAACGATAGGGTCAAATAACAAGGTGTGGCTGTGGCCCCCGATGATGACGTCCAGGAAAGGATTGTCTTTCGCGAATTTTTTATCCGCGTCCACTCCCAAATGGCTCAAGGCGATAAAGATATCCGCGTCTTTTTTGAGGATGTTGTGCAGGCCCTTGGCCGAGGCGCCAGGCAAGTTGAACAAGAGGCCCGACACATTTTCCCGGCGGGTTAAATCGGGAGTGTCCGGATTGCTGAAGCCGATCATCCCCACGCGAACCCCGGCGTATTTGAGGATGTAAGCCCTGACAAAATTCTGGGAATTTCCCCGGACCACCGCGTTGGCGGAAACCCAGGGAGTGCTGTATTTTTTCCGATAGTCCAACAGCGCTTTTTTGCCGTAGTCAAAATCGTGGTTCCCAAGAACCACCGCGTCATATTTCATCAATTGATAGGCCGCGCAGTCCACCTCGCCGTTGGTTAAGCCCGACAGGGCCGTACCCGTGAACAAGTCGCCGCCATCGACCAGAAGAACGTTGGCCGGGCCGACTTCGGCGCGGATTTTTTCGATCAAGGCCATACGCCGGGTGACTCCGCCGATGGGCTTGGAGAGATCGTTCTCATGGATCGGGTCGACTTGGCCGTGATGGTCGTTGGTAAAGAGGATGGTGAGCTGGACTTCCCGCGCCAAAGCGGAGCGGGGAAAAAGGAAAACAACTGAAGTGGAAACGGCAACAATAAAGAAAAGGCTGTTTAGCCACAGATGAACACGGATGAACACAGATAAATTTTTATTCTTTTTGCCTAAAGCCATCCGTGTTTATCCGTGTTCATGCCGCTCTTCAATTTTAATTTTATAAAGAGTGCGGTATTGTCCAACAATTTCATTGTTGATTCCCAATAGTCTTGTAGGACATCTGTGGCAAAATTTTTGAGGGTTTGTCTAAAATTCGCTGACGGCGTCCTGCTCCGTCTTTAAAATATGGAAAAGACCTGGAAGTTCCAGCAGGTCAAAAACCTTGTAGATGTCCGAACTGACATTGGCGATCTTGATGTCGCCCCGGTTTTTGCGGACGTCCTTGATGATGCTCATTAAAACGCCGAACCCGGCGCTGGAAATATAGGTGAGCTTTTTCATGTTGAGGACAATTTTGTATTGTTTTTTCTTGAACAGTTCCTGGAGGATCGACTCAAACTCGCCGACGGTGTTGATATCCAAAACTCCCTCGATATCCACCACGGTGACGGCCGTATTGGACATAGCCGACCGATTGGCAAGGACCAAACGTTCCATTAAAAACCCTCCCTCAGTGATGAAGCGACTTCCATTTTTATTTCAACGTCCATCAACCTTCGCGGCCGGTTCAGGCACCATGGCTTCCGCGAATAATTTCGCGTCATAGGGGATAAGGTCGTCCAACCCCTCGCCTACTCCCAGGTAGCGGACCGGGAGGCCCAGAAGCTCGGAAAGAGCGACTACAATACCACCCTTGGCCGTTCCATCCAACTTCGTCAAAACAATTCCGGTCAAACCGACTTCTTTGTTGAACTCTTTAGCCTGATTTAACGCGTTTTGACCCGTGTTTGAATCCAAAACCAGCCATTTTTCTTGCGTTATCCCCGGAGCGGCTTTTTCAGCCACCCGGACTATTTTCTTCAATTCTTCCATGAGGTTTTGCCGATTATGAAGCCGTCCCGCCGTATCCACCACGAAACAATCGACGCCTTGGGAAAGACCTGACTTTAACGCGTCAAAAACGACCGCGGAGGGAGCGGCACCATGAGCTCCCCGGATGACCTCTACTTTAGCACGGGCGGCCCATTCCGTCAGCTGTTCTTCTGCGGCGGCCCGAAAGGTATCGGCCGCGGCCAGTAAAACCTTCCGGCCCTCGGATGAAAAACGGGCCGCCAATTTACCGGCGGTGGTTGTTTTTCCCGACCCATTGACGCCGGCCAAAAGAATCACCGCGGGGTTGGGCAAGACCCAGGGGGCCGAGGCTTTTAAAAGCCTTTTCGCCACCGCTTCCCTTAAATGCCGGGCAAGAGTGGAGGGATCGGCGCGTTCTTCGGTCTTCATGCTTTCCGCGACTTCCCGCGTGATGGCCTGGGCCGTATCGGTCCCCACGTCGGAAGCCACCAATCTTTCTTCCATGGCTTCCAGGGATTCATCGGAAAGCTTCAAGGAACCCTTCAGGAGGGAATCCAGATTACCCGTCAACTGCTGGGCCGTCTTGCGCAGACCGCTTTTTATTTTATCGAATAAACCCACTCAAGCCTCCCCGCTACGATTAACCACGAAGACCCGAAGCCACGAAGAAAAGACTTACTTTATATTGGGCTGAAGAACAAAAAGCTTAAATGTTTCAAATCTTTCTTCGTGATCTTCGTGCCTTCGTGGCAAAAGCCTTTTTAATTTCCTTTAGAACTTCCTCCGCGCTGACCGAACCGCACGTTCCGTCTTTCCCCCGGATATTTTTTGGTTTCCCGAACCCGTTTTCCATCGGACCCCAGCGGCGGGGATCACTCGGGCCAAAAATGGCTACGACCGGCGTCGTCAAGGCGGCCAAATGGGTCAGGCCGCTATCCCCTCCCACGAATAGATCCACCCGCTTGAGGCATTCCAGTATAAATAAAAGTTCATTTCCGGGAAGGGGAAAGACACGCTGGGACTTTCCAAGCTTTACAAGGAAGCGCTTCAATTCCTCTTCTTCGCCTTGGCCATAGACCACGGCCATCTTGAACTTGGAGAGCTTGGAAAGTTCCCCAGCCAAACGAACATAATGATCCATCGGCCACCGGTTGTCCTCTTTCAACAGCGTCGGGTGGAGAGCGATCAACCGGTCCCGGGGCCCCAGTCCCAACCCCTTGATAAAATCCTCAACTCTTTCCCGGATCTCCACCGGCAGAGCCGGCAGGCGGAGAAAAGAATCGGCCATCCCCAGCTTAGAATCCAAGCGGCGGATCAGTAGCCGGCTTTTTTCTTTTTCCGAGAGGGTTTCGGCGGGAGGGACCATTCCGCTATTGAAGATCTTTCGGGAGGTCTCCGATCCATCTCCCATGTCCCAAAACCCAATCCTTCGCGGGCCCCCGGCCAAAAGGGCTAAAAGAGCGGAAGTGGTGGAAAAGGGGTAGGAATGAAAATCGATGACCGCGTCAAAAGAGCCAAACCACAATTTCATCAAGAGGGGCAGGCGCCGGAAAAAAGATTTCTGAAAAACCAAAACCCTGGCGTCCGGGAAAAAAAGCCGGGCCAACCGCTCGTTTCGCTCCCCCGCCACCAGCGTCAGCCGGCCTCCGCCGGACAGGCGGCTCTCCAGCGCCTTGAGGGCGGGAACGGAAAGAATAAAATCCCCCAGCCGGTCGGGCCGCAAGGCCAAAACTGAAACCGGGCGGCGAAAATCCATCGGCGTGAAGCGCGCGGATTTAATCCGGGAAGAAACCAGCGACCAAAAAATTTTTTTTATTTTATTCTCGAAGGCGGAACCGAGGGAGCTCAAGAAACAGGGGATTCTTCCGGCGCGTTTTCCTTGAACTTCGTGGAAATAATTTTGGAGACGCCCGCTTCCTGCATCGTCACCCCGTACATCACGTCGGCCGTTTCCATGCTGACCTTGCTGTGGGTGATCATGATGAATTGGGTGCGCTTGCTGAATTCCTTAAGCAGGTGGGTGAACCGGGAGGTATTCACATCGTCCAGGGGCGCGTCAATCTCATCCAGCAGGCAGAAGGGGCTGGGCTTAACCATGAAGAGGGCGAACAACAAAGCGATGGCGGTCAGGGCCTTTTCGCCGCCCGACAGGAGCGACACCGACTGCAGGCGTTTGCCCGGAGGCCTCGCCACGATTTCAATTCCCGATTCCAGCACATCGCCTTCATCGATCAGGATCAGCTCCGCCCGGCCGCCCTCAAACAACCTTTGGAAGACGTCCTTGAAGTTTTCCTGGACCGTGGCGAAGGTGGAGGTGAAGAGTTCCTTGGAGGTCAGGTTGATTTTATTGATGGCGGCCTGCAAGTCATCCTTGGCCTTGAGCAAATCTTCCCGCTGTTCGGACAAAAACTTAAAGCGCTGGGACAGTTCGTCATATTCCTCAACCGCCACCATGTTCACCAGCCCCAACCGCTCAATCTTGGCCCGGAGCTCGATACATTCTTTTTCGGCCTGGTCCCCGTCGAAATCCTTCTCCAAAACCACGGGCGCGTTTTCCAAATCCACCCGGTACTCCACCTGGAGCTTCTCCTCGATATTGCGGATTTCCACGTTCATCTGGGCTTCTTGGACTTCGAAGGCATGCAGATCCCTTTGAATTTCCTCGAACTTGGACCGGGCCTGGCGCACCTTCTCCGAGCGCTCGTCGGTTTCCGCGGCGATCTTTTCCCGTTTTTCCTGGATCCCCTTCACTTTGTTGTCCGCTTCCTGCTTGGCGATCGACAATCCGCCGACCCGCTTGCCCAAATCATCCAGGTCCAGGGTTAATTGGTTTTCTTGCGATTCCAACCGCTGGTTTTCTTCCCGCTTCTGGGCCACTGACTGGGTCAATTGATCCTGTTCGGTTTGATAGCGCTCGGCCTCTTCTTTCGAGCGGGCCGCCACTTCGTCGAGCGCGGCTAATTCCAAAACCACCTGCATGATTTGCTTGGAAACTTCTTCCTTCTGGCTTTGAAGATCTTGGAGGTTTCGGCGGGCTTCGGAGATTTCTTCCTGGGTCAGGCTGTGGGCCTGCTCGCTCTTGGAAAG
>CAZHFP010000117.1:0-8505 GCA_964531065.1 uncultured bacterium | reverse complement strand
ACGGCCATAGCATAACCCAATTGGAAACAAACTCCCAGAACCACGAATATTTTCGCCAAGCGTCTTAACCGTGGGTCCCCCGCGAAAAAATTCCAGACATAGCAGGAATAAATCATGATTAGGGGAAAGAAAATTAAATAAATGTGGGAGAGGGGCGGTTTGATGGTGAACCAGAAGCTCCCGTAAACGACCCCAAAAGCCGCGGCCAAAAGCCATTTCATTTCCTTCCAACCGGGAACTTCTGAGCCCTTTTTAAACCAGGAAAACAAAAGCGCCAGGGCTTGCAAGATTCCGCCAATCCAGAGGAACGCGCCGGGCAGGAGAATGCCGGGGTGGCTGAGGAGAAAATGAATCCGGTCCGCCGTATGGGCGCCGATAAAACTGGGGACTTCAAAACAACCCAGCGAAAGGAATCGGGCCAAAAGGATGTGGGGTGACAGGATATTGTTCCAATTCAGAAGCGTGAAAAATCCCGAGTGGCTGTTGATCCGGCTGAATCCATACTGGAGGTAGGTAGGGAGCGCGAAACTAAAGGGCGCCAAGGCGCCCAGGAGAAAAAAGAATAGGGGCCTGAGGCGGGGCCTGTCCTTAAGCTGGGTGACCATGGAAAAAGCCGCGAAAGGAACGAGGAAGGTGTAAGAAAGGTGGAACTGCATGCACCAGAAAAGCGAAAAGCCCATGAAGGTGTTGGCCCAGGGCAGGGGGATGACTTCCAGGGAAAAAAGCGGGACGCTTTCCAAAAATCCGATAAAAAAAAGGATTCCGGAAAAGAAGAGATAGGACATGTTGGAAATGTGGGACGGGTAGTTGATGCTCCAGGGAGCCACGGAGATCCAAAGGCAGAGCCATAAGAAGGAAAGCCGGGGAAGTCGCCGGTGGATGTACCAGGCTAGAAGAAATATTCCCCCGGCCGATAAAAGATTGACGAGGATGAAGGGAGCTTCCGGGATTGGCAGGGCGTAAAGGGGAAGGCCGATGACGAGGCCTTCGAGGGCCCCGGGAATTTGGCTGTAATAGGAACTTTCACTTCCCGCCGCGTCGGGGCCGAAGGCGGGCCATGCTCCCGTGGTATAAAACTTAAGACCCGTCAGATAGCTTTGTCTCTCGTCGTAATCCGCCCAGTGGGATTGCTGGAGGCCGAAGAAGAGGCGGAAAAGGAATAAGGCGAAAAAAAGGAAAATTATTTTTTTTCGGCCTGGCATTTGGACTCTCAAGTGTGAATTTTGATAATGATTTGTACCCAGCCCCCCAAAGGGGACAATTTTCTGATCCGAAGTCCGAAGCGATATCCCATCAAGCTAGGGGACGGTCATGCTTGTCCAAAGTCCCAGCAGAAATATACAAGGTTTGCGGGAGAGAATATTTTCAATTCCTGCCCTATATACCTAATATAGAAAGATTGGGGCTGCGCCCAAAGTTAAGTAAATCTTAGCAGGATGATGAAAAGTCTAAAAAACCGATTTTCCCCCATGCCCCATCAAAAATCAAAACAGGGCATGGGGACGTCTCCATTTTCACTGTTTCTCCAAATAATGATGAAATGGGGGTTCCTATTTCTGTCACGAATCACCCCTTTAAAAACAAGGGATTTAGTTCGATTCGCTCACAACCGTGGCTTTAGACAGGGTGTAAAACAACTTTTTCAGCACCCTGTTAGGTTAAGCGATAAAGCATCATGGGTATAATAGAATTCCTGATGGTTTTGTCCACGGAAGAAGACTCCTTTCCAAAGGCGCCAAGAGATGATTTTCCTTTTCGCTGAAATCGATTTTCCGGCTGTCTTTAAGGAACTGGGAAATCCCGAAGCCGACCATGTTCTAGACAGCTTGCACTTCCTCATGGAAGAAGTCCTCCATTCCCAGAACGTCCATTGGATGAAACGCACCCCTAAGGGAGTCCTTTCGATATTTGAGGGAGGGGAACCAGCCAAGGCCGCGATCCTTCTCCAAAAGAAAATTCAAGAAAAAACCTGGGACCGATTTGGGAAGGGAAAAATACGCGTGGCCCTTCACGCGGGTGAGGCGGAAAAATTCGGCCAATCCTACCTGGGCCCGGATCTGATCCACGCCGTTAAATTAATGGAAGTGGCTTACGGCGGGCAAATCCTTCTGACGCACCCGGCGGTTCATTTTATCCCCCTGCCGCCGGGTGGAAAAATCACCGACATGGGAGTCCACCTTCTCAAGGACTTGAGCGAGGCTCAAAATCTTTATTCCCTTCACCACCCGGATTTTTTTTCGGAGGAAACTCCGCCCTTGCAAACCTTCCGAACCTATCCCCAAAATATTCCGCCGCAAAATTCCCCGTTTTTCGGCAGGGAAGAGGAAATCACCGAAATAGTCCATCTTCTGTCCCAACCGGCCGTTCGTCTGACGACCTTGATGGGCCCGGGCGGTTTCGGGAAGACCCGGCTGGCGCTTCAGGCCGGGGCGGAGTTGGTGGAGAAATTTAAGGATGGAGTTTTTCTCGTCAGTCTGGCGCCGCTGCTTTCGGACCAGCTGATCGTGGGAAGTATCGCCAACGCCATTAAATTTTATTTCTATGGTTCGGACGATCCCCAAACCCAGCTGTTAAACCACCTTAAAGAAAAAGAAATGCTCCTCGTGATGGATAACTTTGAGCACATCATTGAGGGCGCCCAATTGGTGGAGGACATGATCCGGGCCGCTCCCGGGGTTAAAATTATCGTTACCACGCGCGAGGGCCTGAGGATTCCGGGAGAGGAAATTTTCGAGGTTCGGGGCCTGCGTTATCCCGAGGAGGGACAAACCCGGGAAATGGAGGCTTTCGGAGCGGTGCAATTATTTATCAAGAGCGCCCGAAGGATCCGCCCGGATTTTTCACTGGAGCCCTCGGACCGGGAAAACCTGATTAAGGTTTGCCGCCTGCTGGAGGGAATGCCGCTGGGATTGGAAATTTCCGCCACCTGGGTGGGAAGCCTTTCGCTGGCGGAGATCGCCGACAAAATCGAAAGCAGCCGGGACTTTCTCGCCACCTCCATGCCCCATTTGCCCCCCCGGCACCGGTCGCTCAGGGCGGTTTTCGAGTATTCCTGGATTCTTTTGACCGAGGGCCAGAAAAAATCCTTCAAGGCCATCTCCAGCTTCAAGGGAGGATTCGACGCCGCGGCCGCTTTCGCGGTGGCGGGGGCTAATGCCGCGCTCTTAGCTTATCTTCAGAACAAATCTCTTTTGCGGAAAAAATCCGACGGCCGTTATGAGATTCATGAGCTTTTAAAATATTACGCCAAGGAAAAGCTGTTTGACGATCCGGCGGAAAAAGAAAAAGTTTTTGACGCCCACTGCGCTTATTTTGGAAAGCTGGTAAAGAAAAAAGAAAAGGATCTAAACGGCGCTTCCCAAACCCGGGTATTGGGCGAACTGGTGGGAGAGATGGGCAACATCCGGGAAGGGTGGAAAAGAGCGGTCGAAAAAGTCCGTGAGAGGGACATGGGAGATTATCTGGACGGTCTTTTCGCGGTTTATGACACCAAGGGATGGTTTCAGGAGGCTCAAGAAACGTTTGAGAAGGCGGCGGAAGTGCTTCGCGTGAAATGCGGGCGGGGGGTCAAGACCTCCTCCTCCTCCCTGCTGCTGGCCAGGATATTATCCCGCCAAGCGGGTTTTGAGATTGATATGGGCCGTGCAAGAAAAGCCCAAAAACTGCTGGGGGAAAGCCTGGAACTTTTCCAAAAGGCCAAGGCCATGAAGTCCGCCGGGTTCGCCTTGAGCAGCATGGGGATCGCCGTAGAGAATCATGGCGACTACGAAAGCGCGAAAAAATATTACGAGAAAAGCCTGAAGGTCTACCGCCAGCTTAAAAACCGGCCGGGAATCGCTTGGGCCTTGAACAACCTGGGTCATATTTCCGCCCGTTTGGGAGAAAACGAAAGAGCCCAGAACCTGATACGGCAAAGTCTGGCCAACTCGGAAGCGGACGGGGATTACCGGGCCATGGCCTATTCCTATAATTTGTTGGGCGATGCCTTACGGGATTTGGGCCGGACGGGGGAATCCAAAGTTTATTATCAAAAGGGATTACAGGCTTATCTCCAGAGTGGAGACCGCAGGGGGCTGGCTTGGTCTTTCGCGAATCTGGGGACCATCGCCTCGGCGGAAGGGGATTTTATCGGAGCCCGGCAAATGTATCAGGAAAGTATGGCCATCTCCAGGGATATGGGGGACCGGCGGGCGCTGGCTTGGTCGAAGGGTCTTTTAGGGGTGGTGGGCTGGTCCCTCGGAGAATATCAGGAAGCCCTTCATCTGTATGAGGAAGGACTTTCCCTTTACCGCGAGGTGGAAGACCTTCGGGGAGAAGCCTGGTCTTTGGATTGGATCGGAACGCTTAAACTGGCCATGCTTCAGGATCAGGAAGCGGAAAAATTCTACCTGAAAGCCTATTCCTTGGTGATGAAAGAGGGAGTGAACCTGCAGAATGTGGCTTGGTACTATTTCCATCTTGGCACGGTCTCCCTTTTCCGCCGGAATTTTCCCGAGGCAAAGGAGCGGATGAACAAGGCCTTAAAGCGTTTTGAAAAACTCAACGAGAAGACGGGCCAATTGGCGACCCTGACCCACCTGGGAGAGATAGCCTGTGCCCAAAAGGATTTCGCCCAATCGGAAAAATATTTCCAACGGGCCGTCCGCAAGGCGCTTGAGGTGTCCGCCGCCCCCCTACTGGTGGATGTGATGGCGGGATTGGCGGGACTTCTCCAGGGCCAGGGCGAGGAAAGGCAAGCTATTACTTTTTTGATGATGGCCTTAAACCATCCCACCTGCCGCCAGCAGACCAAGGACCGGGTGGTGCCCTTTGCCATGCATTTGAAATCCAAATTCACGGAAGAGGAAGTAGAAAACACCATCCAATGGTGCAAGGGTTCAAGTATGAAAGAAGCGGCTTACGCGTGGCTCGCTTCGAGCCGGCTGATGAAAAAATCCAAAAAGAAACCCACGCAAAAGATCAAAGGGATGTTGAAGAAAGGTAAAAAGAAGAAAAAATAAATTTAAAACCCTACCCTCTCCCTTGAGGGGAGAGGGTAGGGTGAGGGTGAATTAAACGGTTGAGCGGTCGCTGGTAGTCAGAAGCACCCTCATCCTAGCCTTCTCCCCTCAAGGGAGAAGGGATTAGTCAACTCGGTGTTCACCAGTTCAGTTCTTTTCCATCGTTGTAAATAAATTTTGAGGTTTGATCCATTGTCAGATTTTTCGCCGTTTTGACGATGGCCTCGGAGGATTCTTCCGGCGTCAACCAGGCGTTGGGCCCGCCCATGTCGGTTTTGACCCATCCCGGATCCAGGACCACTGCGGTTATATTTTCCGGTTTCAATTCCAACGCCAAGGTTCGAGTGACTTTGTTAAGGGCCGACTTGGAGGCGCCGTAGGCGTAAAAGTGGGGATTGTCGGTTCCTGAAATGGAGCCAATGCCC
This sequence comes from uncultured bacterium, assembly GCA_964531065.1. Taxonomy (GTDB): domain Bacteria; phylum Oederibacteriota; class Muellerivitia; order Muellerivitales; family Muellerivitaceae; genus PALSA-1180. The sequence goes on along the minus strand of CAZHFP010000117.1, from coordinate 3,080 downwards.
GAAGTGACATTCACGATCCGGGCTCCTCTGGATTTTCGTAGGAGAGGTAGGAAAAACTTCACGACCCGAAGGGGCCCAATCGTATTGGTTTCGAAGGTTTCCCGGATTTGTTGGAAATCCAAATTCTCAAGCTTGGCGTCATGAGGCCGAAGCATGATCCCGGCCATGTTGATGAGGATATCCAGGTGTCCGCATTTTTGAGCCGTCGCTTTGGCCGCTTCCGAGACCGACTTATCCGAATCAGCTTCCAATGCGATGAGCTCCAGAAGGGCCGGATATTTATTTTTTAGTTCGGATAACTCTCCGGCTTTTTCCGGATGGCGGCAGGCGGCGAAGACTTTATCCCCTTGAGCTAAAAATACTTTCGTGACCGCTAAGCCGATTCCCCGGTTGGCGCCTGTGACTAAGATGGTTTCCGGCATTTTTTCTCCCTTGGTTTTGATGGGCTTAATGTAAGGGGGAGCGCCGGGAATGGCAAAGGATTGGTACCGCTACCAACTAGAAATTGGAAAAAACGAACGAAACCGAGTCGGTTGATGACTTTTGAGATCTGTTTTGTCAGAATTTCGTGGATATTTTAGTTGTTTCCTGACAATGGCCCAAGGGGAAGGGATGTTCGAAATAGAACAACCTGCGGTCGAAAAGGGCTTTATCGATAAACCAAGCCGCCTTCAAAGGGTATAAAAATTGCAAGTTTTAGTATGTTTACAAAGAAGAATTATTGGGATATCTTTATCAACCCCGACGCTTTTAACCACTTTGCTAGGTTGAACAACGAAAGCGAAAAACGTTTTGAATTATTTGAAATTTAAAACTCTGGCTTCTTGTTTTCTCGCGTTAGGAATTATTTTTCTAACAGTCTCTTCCGTTTTTTCAGCCCCCGCGATTAACTCGGGAAGCCCCACTTGTCCCTTTCCCCGCAACGTCAAGTATTCTTTCGGCATGATGCCGACCAATGTTTCTCTCGCCACCATGGATGCCTCCGTCTCTCAATATTATGTCAACTGGTACAACGCCTTCGTAACGGGCACGGGGGTTAATACCCGCGTCATGGGCGGAACTTCCGCCACCAGCACGGTCTCGGAAGGCATCGGCTACGGTATGTTGATCGCTGTCCTCATGGCCGACAAGACCCTTTTTGACGGGCTTTACAGTTATTACGAAGCCGACTTGGATGCCAACCACCTGATGAACTGGACCTGCACCGGTGGGAGCGGCACTTGTTCCGGCAATAACGCTACCGACGCGGATCAAGACGTGGCCATGTCTCTTTTAATGGCAGGCGTCCAATGGAATAGCACGACTTACACGAATGAAGGTATCACCGTTTGTAACTATATGATGGCGTCGCAGGATTTTTCCGGCAATCGGGTCACGGGCGGAGACAACAACAGCGGTTTTATTTATCCGGACTATTGTGCTCCCGGCTGGTACCGTTGTTTCAACAGCAAGACCGGCGCCGCCAACTGGACCACGGTCGCGAATTGGTGTTACACGCTCTCCACCGCCATGGTCTCCCAATGGCCCTATGGAATGGTGCCGAATAAAATTAATAACGATGGAACCTATCATTCGGCTGTGGCGCTCTCACCCGAAACCGCTCTCAATCATGGCTATGACGCTTCCCGCTGGGGCTGGCGCATGGGCATGGATTATTTATGGAACGGCTCCAACCAGACTCCGATGTCTATTTTCGCCAACACCATCTATACGGGCGTCAACGCGAACGGGTTCGGAAACTATATCCAAGAATATTGGAACATCACCAATGGCAAGGTAACGGGACAAACCGCCGCGACCCCTTTGGGTTCTCCTTGCACGCCCTTGCAAGCCGGGCCGGCCTTGGTCGCTTGCATGGCGGGACTTCCTAACACTGGCCAGAACCAAGATTTCGTGAACGCTCTTTATTTGGAACTCATCGCCCGCATCAATTCCACGGCCTGCCCCGGGTTGGTTTATTTTGAAGATACGCTTTCGCTGATGAGTCTCTTAGCCGCTACCGGAAACTTCCCCAATATGGCCTGCGGCAATTGCACGCCCGGCGCGGTCGTTGGAACTCCGACGCCTCAACCTTGCTTTATGTTGGATACCTTGGAGGACGGCGACTTACAGAACAACACCAACGGTTACTGGTTTACCTTCTCTTATAACAGCGTCAACAATACGCCGGTTCCGGCGCCAGGGCAGGCCAACTCCAAGGTGTCGGCAGTAACTTATTTAGTCGATGGTACGGCCACGGGAACGGGCGCGGTTGCGGGGAGCAACTACTCGGCCCGCGTGACGGGCACCTGGGTGGATAACGGTCATAGCACTCCTGCGACTTACGGCGGATTCGCCATGGCCACGGAGCTGGCGGCGGGCTACCAAAACTTGACTTCTGGCGCGGGACCTATTTCCCTGACCCAGATTTCATTCTATATCAAGGCGACGAAGGCCACCAATATCCGCTTGAATTTCTATAACCCGACTTTTGATCCCATCAATGGTTCGAATAATTGCGGCGTCTGGGCAAACCAATACGGCTATACCTTTCCCGTGTCCACTTCCTGGCAGCAGATTGTCATCACCCGTTATCAAATCAACTGCCAAGACTGGGGCGGTACGGGTAATTGCAGCGTGACTTGCAGCGGCATTACCTATAACCGGGATACGGCCTTAACCAAGGTAACTTCTTTACAATGGCTCTCGGTGGGCGACGGCGATACGGTCGGCTTCTGGGTTGACAACGTTTGTTTGGCTTTTAACCGCGGGGCGGCCATTCCCAATACGGCTACACCCTTACCAACGTTGACCTTTACTCCTGGAGCCATCACCAACACTCCTACCCGCACTCCCACGTTTACTTCAACCTTCACCAGCACGTCGACGAGGACTTTCACAGCGACCTTTACACCGACCCGAACCTTTACGGCGACCTTTACCAATACCATCGCCAATACCTCGACCTTTACACCGACCCGTACCTTTACGCCTATCTTTACCAACACGAACAGCCCTACCAATTCGCCGACCCGTACCTTTACATCCACCTTTACCAATACCATTGCCAATACCTCAACCTTCACGAATAGTCCCACCAA
>CAZHFP010000116.1:2517-8536 GCA_964531065.1 uncultured bacterium | reverse complement strand
GCGCCTTGAATGACAAGGGCCTGAATTATAAGGGTTTTCAAGAAGGTGTCAAGAAGGGAAAGGGGTTAAAAACATTAAAATAGGCTTATTTACCCGGGGAAAGCCGTAGGTTCAGTTCCCCATGAATCATGGAAAAGGACACGGTGCCTTTATGGTTGATCACCTGACCAAACGAGTCTTGGCGGGCTCCCTGGCCCTTTGCGGAGGGAATCCCGATCAAATCAGCGAAATAGCCCGGCTTAATCTTCCCCAGTTGATCGCCCATCCCAAGAGCCTTAGCCGGCTGCTCCGTCACCATCGAAAGGATTTCGGGAACGGGTGTTCGAGGATGCTTTTCCCGGAACAATCTCATTTCCCGGAAAAGAGACAGGGATTGATTGCTGGCCAAGCTGTCCGTGCCCAAACAAACCGGAATGTGCCTCTGCCGAAACTTTTGATATCGGAAAGGGGGATGGCTGAAATAAGCGTGGCTCCCGGGGCAATGGACCACCGCGATCCGGTTCTTGGCTAAAAGTTTTAAGTCCCGGTCATCCACCAAATTTAGATGAACTCCCAGGTCCAGTTTGGGCAGCCAACCGTTGTCATTCAAATATTGGACCGGCGTGGTTTTACGGGGAAGGGTCCAATGGGGGTTCAAAACCTTGATGCGTTCCGCCATGGGGCCGCTGCCATTTTTAAAATAATTCGATTCTTCCCGGCTTTCGGCCAAATGAATGGTGGTCAAGACGCCCTCGTGTCCATTGAGGGCCCGGCCCGCCAATTGGAGGAGTTCCTTGGAAAGGGTGAAGGGTGTGTGGGGGCTTAAGCCCCATTTGAAAACCGCGGTGGGGGGCGCCTGATGAACGAGGGCCTTGAGCCGGGCCTCAAATTTTTTCCAATATTCTCCCGCCGAAGGAAAGCCCAAGTCGATCAACTCCAAAAACACGAAGGACCGCAAGGCCGATTGGCGGAGCAAAAGATAGCTTTCCCAACTGGTGGAAATATCACAGAGGGTGGTCGTGCCGAAGGCCAGGCTTTCCCTGATTCCTTTTTGAATAGAACGTTTAAACTCGGCGGGCGTCGTTTCCCGGGTCTTCTGCCCCATTTTGCGGAGCCATTGGCGGAAGCCGCCCTGATAACGGACCCGGCCCTTGAAGTTGGTGTAGTCCAAGTGGCAGTGGGCGTTGATAAATCCCGGCACCAGGATCGTTTCCCCCAAGTCCAGCATCCGAGTCGCGGGGCGGAAATAAAAATCTTTGCGCTTCCCCACCTGAAGTATCCGGTGGCCCTGCACCAAGACAAACCCGTCCTCAATGGGACGGGGCCGGTCCATGGTAATGATGGTTTTGGCAAAAAGGACGAGGCGCTGTGTCATGGGTTATAGCCTAACATGAACAAAAGGAAAAAACCTATTTCACCACCAAGGTCACCAAGTGCACCAAGAAAGTCAAAATATTTAATCCGAACAAGGATATTCATCGGCGTTGTTTTCCGCTGTTCTTGGTGCACTTGGTGACCGTTCCCCTCGTCAGTTATAAGTCTTTGATTTCGAGGGGTTGGTTCAAAGATTCTTTTTGTTGGGTTCAGTATTGACCCGAACCAAAGGCTTCCTTAAAGTAACGGCCATCATGCTTAACAACAAACTACAAAAAACCCTTTTCCACTGGTCCAGCGTCCTGACGACCCATTTTCCCCGGGCCGGCGCCAAGTTTTTCAATACCGTCATTCCCCCCATTCTCGGCAACCGACCCCTAGTGAATTACCTCTACCAAAAAAACCTCAAAACCCTGCGGACCGTCAAGAAGTTCGATCGGATTTTGGTCATTCCGGACATCCATATCGGCGACGCCATCATGCTGCAGGCGGCCGTCACGGCCTTTCGGGACTTCTTCCCGGAAGCCCGGATCGATTATGTTGTTAAAAACGCCGTGGCCTGCCTGCTGGAGGGCCATCCGGACATCTCCAACCTTTACCCCTATTTCACCGGGACGATTTTTCCCAAACCCAGCGACATTGAAAGCATTCAAAAGCTTGTCGCCGAGAACCAATACGACCTTTGCTTCAACTGCAGCCCCTTTTTCGAGGACGATAACCTCTTTCCCAAGGGCCAGCCTAGGCTGGATTTTATGAGCGTCGCCCCCCAACTTGTCCGCAACGATATCGACCAAACCGGGATCAACCACTTTTTATTTCAAGCCTATGAATTCCCCCACAAACTTCTCTCTAAACTGACGGCCCTCAAAAGAACTATCCCCTACAAAGGCGCCTCGCTGATTCTTTCCGACCCGGCCATCGAAGAGGCCAAGGCATTCCTGAAAGAAAGCGGAGTCAATTCGAGCCCGATTCTCTTTTTTAATCCCGACACGGCCTCGGCCTATACCCGGATTCCTTTTGACGACCAGGTGGATCTATTAAAACGCCTCTGCCAATTGCCGGGAAAAATACTGCTGGGGTCGGCCTTTACGGCGAAGGGAATTGAAAAACAGCTTTTGGAAAAATTGTCCAGCGAGGAAAAGGCCAAAATTACCGTGGTGCCGACGTCCCTGACCCTGGACGGCTACAGCGCCTTGATCGACTTTACCGATGTTTTCATTTCGGGGGATACGGGGCCTTTGCACATGGCCGCCGCGAGAAAGATTTCAAAATCGGGGAATTTCAAATTCAGGAATAAAACTTTCGTGGTCTCGATCTTCGGTGCCACTCCAGCCCGTATGTCGGGCTACGACTCGCGGAATCCCCTCTTCCCCGCCGCCAACCAGGATTCCCAGTCCCGGACCTACGTCTCCGAGAGCCCCTGCCGCAACATCACTTGCGTGAATAAAATGGCGAAGACCTGCCAAGTGGTGAGGTGTTTTGAGGTGCTGGATATCGAAAACATCGTGGTGGACATCAAACTGCATTTAAGCGGCCTTCAGTAAACAACGCTTTCACTTCGTGACGTACTTTTCCATCTTTTCAAACTTGTCGTAGGGCCTCTTATCGGTAGAGAGTCGTCCCCGCTTTTTCAAAACGCTTAGTTCCTCGTTCGTCGGCTCCACCAAGTAAGTCGAGGGCGTGAAGTAATCAAAAACAATCCCCTGCTTCTTCAGCTTCTGAATATTGGATTCCATGACTTTGAGCGAAATAGCCGCGGGTGAAGCAAAACGGTAGGTCCATCCCATCCCAAAGCAGGGCATGTCCACCCGGGCCGTCATAATATTCTGGAAAACCGAATGAAAGGTTTTGTAAATGGTGGCGAAGGACTCGGGGAAAAGATAATAGTTATCCGTATGGATCGCGATGAGGCCCTTGGGATTCAAGCGCTTCTTGCAAAGCCGGTAGAATTCCTGGGTGTAAAGCATTTTGGAAGGCCCGTGGGGTTCGGTTAAATCGATGATCAGCGTGTCGAAGGTTTCCCGGTTATCCTCCAGCCACTTGCGGGCGTCCTTGTAGATAATCTCCACCCTTTTATCCTTCAGGCATTTCTCAATGACCGGATAATTCTTGCGGCAGAAATCCACCACACCCTTATCAATTTCCAGCATGAGGATCCGCTTCAAGCTCTTAAACTTAATGGCCTCCTCAATCGCGAAACAGTCCCCGCCTCCGATGATGCAGACGCTTTGGGGATTTTTATGGGCCAAAAGCGGGGCCGAGACCAGGTATTGGTGATAGCGGTTCTCGTCGCCGTGGCTGATTTGGATTTTTCCGTCGAGGAACAGCATGGTGCCGAAGGTTTCATCTTTGAAAATTTCCATCGACTGGAAAGGAGTCTTTCCCTTGTAGAGGGACCGGCCCTTGTAGACGTGACCGAAGGTATTGGTAGTCCACTCGGTTTTCACTGGCATGGGATATCGCTCCTTAACGGGTTCAAAATAGAATGGCCATAAGGCCTTGCGTAAGATGGGTGGATTATACACAACCGGATTCGGGCTCAAGCAACGATATTTAGAGGGGTCCACGGGGGTAAATGGCCGATTAAAATCGGTTTTTGATTGAAAAGAATAAATGAGCCGGGAATAGGGTTAAAAAGAAACGTAATAGGTCGAGGCGGTCGCCACGGGCCGGAGAGGGATATCTAATTTGCCTGTCTTTAAATCCTGGTAAATTTTGGTGAGCTTGGGATTGCGCGGATTAATGTCGAGACTTTCCTCGAAAGACTTTAAAGCGTCTTCCTTGTGCCTCAATTCAAAATGGCAGTATCCGGACATTTGATAGGCTTGCCAAAATTCCAAATTCTCGTCGATTGCCTGTTGGAAAAGTTCCAGCGCGTCCTCATAGTGGCCCTTGTGATAAAGGGAGAGGCCTTTGTTATATTCCTTGAACCCATTCCCGGCGTTCGCTGTGGAAAAAAAGGCGAAGGCGAGAAAGAAAAAGGCCAGGAACGTCCAGATGGTTTCTTTTTTCATCATTCAACCTTGAGGCTTCATTGACCGGCTTTAACTCTAGACGGCGGGTACGGCGTTTAATCCAGAAATAATACACCCAATCCCCCGAAATTGAAAACGAGGTTTAAGAGGCCTTTACCTGGGTCTTTTTCCCTTTTCAGCAATGATGGTGGAATGCATCCCCCCCCGGGTTGCGAACTGGCCCGTGACCCGGCACCACTTGGGGCTCGCGGCGGAGGTGAAATCTCGGAGCATGCGGTTGACGGCGTTCTCATAGAATATTCCCACGTTGCGGTAAGCCAGAATATAGCTCTTGAGGGATTTGAGCTCCAATACATGCTTCATCGGCTGATACTCCAAGATAATGGTTCCAAAATCCGGAAGGCCCGTTTTGGGGCAGACAGCGGTGTATTCGGGAATCTCGATGCGGATGGTGTAGCCCGGATATTGGTTCGGAAAAACCTCGATGGCGGGAAGCTTGATGGCGAGCCCGGACTTGGCATGAGATTCATTATATTCGCGCATTTGAAATCCTTAGTTCTAAGTTTTAAGTTCTTAGTTCTCAGTTATTGACCATTTTCATCCGAGATCGAATGAAAATGACCCGCAACTCAAAACTTAAAATTCAAAACTCAACACTCAATCTTGTCTTAGTTGACCAAGCTGTAGAAGGTGTTTCTCTGGTGGGGCTCAAATCCCATCTCGCGGATCAAGCGCTTCATCTCATCCAGGGCCATCGTGTAGTGAGTTCCCGTGGCGGTCACCACGTTTTCTTCCAGCATGATGCTTCCAAAATCATTGGCGCCGTACTTCAGGCCCAACTGACCGATTTTCTTCCCCGGTGTGACCCAGGAGGACTGAAGGTTCGGCAGGCAATGGTTCAGGATGATACGGGACAAGGCCAGGGTCTTCAGGTATTCCTGTCCGCTGGCGCTTTTAAGTCCCAAGCTCTCGTTGCCCGGCTGGTAGAGCCACGGGATGAATCCTAGAAACCCGCCCGTTTCTTCTTGAAGCTCTCTGACGAGAAAAATATGCTCAATTCGTTCCGCCACCGTTTCCACATGGCCGAACATCATCGTAGCGGTGGATTTCATCCCCAGCGAATGCAGGTCTCTCATGACACCCAGCCATTCCTGAGTGGAAGCTTTCAAGGGGGCGATCTCTTTTCGGACCCGGTCCACCAATATCTCGGCCCCGCCGCCCGGCATGGAATCCATGCCCGCTTCTTTGAATTTTTTCAGGATCTCAATGACCGGCATCCCAAACAAGCCGGAGAAATGAATCAACTCGGGCGGCGAAAAAGAATGGAGGGTGATATCCGGATGGGCGGTTTTGACCTTGGAGAGCATATTCAGGTACCAATCCAGCTTCAAGTCCGGGTGATGGCCTCCCTGCAGGAGAATTTGGGTGGCGCCTAGGTGTTTCGCCTCGGCGACCTTGTGGATGATCTTCTCCGCCTCATTGATGTAGCCTTCCTTGGTGTCGCCCGGCTCGCGGTAAAAAGCGCAGAACTTGCAATAGGTCACGCAGACGTTCGTGTAATTGATGTTGCGGTCAATGAGATAGGTGGCGGTTTGGTCGCCCTTGGTGGCCTTTTTTAAGGCATCGGCGATCGCGCCCAACTCGTTCAAGCTGGAGCCGTTATAAAGCTCCAGGGCTTCCTGGCGGTTGAC
>CAZHFP010000116.1:0-2417 GCA_964531065.1 uncultured bacterium | reverse complement strand
CCAACTCGTTCAAGCTGGAGCCGTTATAAAGCTCCAGGGCTTCCTGGCGGTTGACTACATGGCCGTCTAGGATTTTCTCTTGAAGGGTTTCGATGGTAGCGGCTGGCATTAGAGTATGAGTCCTTGCTCTTTAAGAAGCTTCTGAAATTCCAACTGGCCCTTCACCTCTTCCGGACCGTAAGCGTAGCTGATATTTTTCTCAAGATAATCCTTCAATTTAGGCTGGTCGAAGGCGCAGAAGCCCTTATAGCCCTTAACAATCTCGTCAAAGTGCTTGAGGCCCTCGTTTTTGGAGGCCAAAAGATCCATCTCGATTTCCCGGGCGATGGGAATGCTCCGGGCCATCCATGTCGCGAACACGAAAGGCTTTTGCGTGTAGCGAAACCACTCCTCCCCCAGGTCCGTCACCGTCATTCCGGTGGGGGGCGCAATCAAGGCCACGTCGCCGATTTGAAGGGCGGCTTCCCAGGGCTTAATCTGGTTGGGATGAAAGGTGTCCATGTCGACCGACTTCACTTCCAATTTTTTCACTCCAAACCACTTGCGGATGATGAGCTGGGCCAAGAGGGCCGAGGTCTGGGACTTGGAATCGGTATAGAGGGTGTCCACGTCCTCCAGAGAACGGTTCGAGAGAACCCGGACGCTCTTCACCGGACCCTTGCTGCCAATGGCCGCGATCGGGACAATCTTGAGCTCGGGATTAAAAAAATAAGCCGCGATGGGGGCCAGGGCCACGTCCAACCGTCCTTCTTTAAGAAGCTTCCCCATCTCGCTGGGAGGAACTTGGAACATTTGATGGTGGTTCTTCATGTCCCAAACCAAGGGCTGAGCGTTTAAAAAAGGAACCACGCCGATTTTCATGGGCTTGGCGATGAATTTCACGGGTTGAGCCGGAGCGGGGGGCGCCGCGACAGCGGCGGCCGCCACTACAGGAGCCGCTGCGGCCGCGGGTGCCGCTGGAGTGGCTGCTGGAATTGGCGCGGGTGCGGCTGGAGTAGCAGGCGTATTTGTTTCGCTCATATTCGCTTTTTTCCTTTAGTTAAAGTTACTTAGCTACGGCCGGCTCCGGAATCGACTTCAACTCTTTATACAAGGTATCCCGCTCCACGGGATCTCTTCCCGCGTCCCGGATCAGTTTGCGAAGCTGCTCCACGGTCATGATTTCGGGCGTCTCCGCGCCCGCCATATGATAAATCTTTTCTTCAATGACCGTACCATCAATGTCGTCCACGCCGTAAGAAAGAGAAAGCTGGGCCAGCCTTACCCCCAGCATGATCCAGTAGGCCTTAATATGCGGGAAATTATCCAAATAAATCCGCCCGATGGCCAGGGTTTTTAAATCCTCCATCCCGCTGGGCCGGGCGAAATGGTCCATTTGGGTGTGGTCCGGATGGAAGGCCAGGGGGATGAAGGTTTGGAAGCCGCCTGTCTCGTCCTGCAATTCCCTCAAGCGCCTCATATGGTCCACGCGGTGCTCGTATTTCTCGATGTGGCCGTAAAGCATGGTAGCGTTCGTTTTCAACCCGATTTTATGGGCCGTGCGGTGCACCTGGAGCCACTGGTCGGCCGTGGCCTTGCCGGGACAAATTTCCTCGCGGACCTCGGGATGGAATATTTCCGCCCCCCCACCCGGCATGGAATCAAGCCCCGCGACCTTCAAGCGGGTCAAAACCTGCTCGTGGGTCATGTTGTATTTGTCGGCGAAGAAGTTGATCTCAACTCCGGTAAAGCACTTCAAGTGAACGGTGGGAACGGTCTGTTTCAAGAGGCGGAGCATCTGCTCGTACCACTCGAAATCGTAAGAAGGGTGCAGGCCGCCGACAATGTGGATTTCGGTAATGCCCTCCCGGTCGTAGGCTTCCTTGGCTTTCTGGGCGATCTGCTGGTGGGTGAATTCGTAAGCCCCTTCTTCCCCCTCGAATCGGGAAAAAGCGCAGAACTTACAGGTGGTGGCGCAGACGTTGGTGTAATCGATATGGCGGTTGATATTGTAAAAGGTGCTGTTGCCGTTCTTTTTTTCGCGGACAAGGTTGGCCATGGCGCCGAGGGTGTAGAGATCGTTGGTGTTGTAGAGGCGCAAGGCATCCTCTTCGGTGATGCGGACGCCCTTCCCCACCTTCTGGTAAATGTCCTTAACGGGTGATTGGTCTAAAAGACGTTTGAAAACCAAATCGAGACTCCCACAACCGCGAGATAGAGAACCGCCACCCAGCCGTTGAAGGCCATGATTTGGGGCGGAATTTTAAAGGCGCCGGGCTTCGTTTTAGCCAAAGAAACCTGCTGGTGCTGGTAAATCAGCATCACGCCGATCACCGCCACACCCGCGACATAAAGGGTAGAAAAACCCGCCAGGACGCCGAAGCCAGCGAGAAATCCTAACATACCTATATGCAGGAATCGAGAGGCAAGGAGGCTGT
>CAZHFP010000115.1:0-8571 GCA_964531065.1 uncultured bacterium | reverse complement strand
CCGTCATCTTGGCCAAAACATGGAGGATTCTTTTTTCCACGCTTTCCTGCTCGAAAGTCTGCATGTCCTTGGACTCCCGCAGGCGTTTGGAGAGTTGCGCCACCAGGGCCGAGGACATTTCGGGAACCCTGGACAAAAGGGACAGGAACTCCGCCATGGGAAGGGAAACTACGGTCACGTCGGTTTCAGCCACCGTGTGGCAGGGATATTCACCTCCCCCGAAAGAACAGCAAGACCCGAACATTTGCGTTGCCCCGACCATGCATAGGGTCTGGCAACGTCCGCTGGCGGCATGTACTTCCGCCTTCACGTAGCCCTCCTTAACGAACCAAACCGATTCGGCCGGATCCCCTTCCAGGAAGATGGACTCCTGCTTGGCGTATTTCCTTTCCACCATCTTTTTTTCCATTTCCCGGAGGATATCGGCCGGGGCCTTCTTGAATATTTCCGTTGTGGCTAAGAAACATTTGGTCGCGATCTTCGGCATGAGGGCCGGGATATTTCTGGCTGTCAGCATTGGAGCCTCCTTAAAATGGAACGACGTTCATCGGAACCGCTTGTATGGGTTTAATTCGAATTTTCCCCGGATGGTCCGGTTCCCTTTTCCTTCCTCAAATAATCCGCGATAATCGAGGGCAGGGTCTGGGTATCAATGGGCTTGGTTAAATACCCGTCGCAGCCCGCCTCCTTGGCCCTCGCCTCGTCGCCCTGCTGGTCATAGGATGTCACCATCAGAATGACCGCGTCCTTGACCCCGGGAATTTGCCTGAGTTTCTTCGTCAATTCGATGCCGTCCACGATAGGAAGCTGGAAATCCATAAGGATCAGTTTCGGAAGGAAATAGGCGAGGAGCTTGAGCGTTTCATCCGCGTTCCGCGCGGTCAAAACCTGGTATCCCTCAGTTTCTAAGAGGCGTTTCTCTAACTTCAAGTTCATCAGGTTGTCGTCAATGATGAGGATCGGTTCGTTGGTCATAAGGGGGGCTCCCGTGTTTAAAGTCTTAGACAGGGAAATGAAATGCAACTGTGATGCCATGGAAACATGGGCAATATGGCGGGATTGAAGCGGGCTAGGGGTTGAAATAGGAGGCACTATGGCGGGAACGCCATAGTGGCAATGCCATACAAACTATTCTTCGGAGGCTTTCAATCCATACTTCTTGATCTTGACATGGAGGGTCTTGTAATCGGTCTTGAGGATTTTGGCGGCCTGGCTTTTGTTGCCCCCAGTGGACTTGAGCACGGCCCGGATGGCCTGTTTTTCCGCTTCTTCCACCGCGCTCTCGGCGATCTGCTTCAAAGACTGGCCCGGCAAAACCGGAACTTCCACCGGCCCGGGGGAACCCATCGATGATTTTTTTCCCAAAAGGTCTCGGATTTGTTCCTTATGAATTTCGGAGTCGGGCGTCAATAGTACGGCCTGGCGGACGACATTCCGCAATTCCCGGATGTTGCCGGGCCAGCTGTGGTTGGACAAAAGCATGGAAGCTTCCCCCGAAAAGGAAGCCACCGTCTTGTGAAATTCCGCGTTGGCTTCTTCCCGAAAATGCTGGGTCAAAGCCGGAAGATCCTCCAAACTGTTTTTAAGGGAAGGAATCTGAATCGTGAATTCGGCCAGACGGTAATAAAGGTCCTGCCGGAAACGTCCTGCGGCAGCCTCCGCTTCCAGGGAAACGTTGGTAGCGGCGATAAACCGGACGTCGATAGATCTGGATTTTTCAGCGCCAACGGGCCTTACCTGTCTCTCCTGCAGGACGCGCAGCAGCTTGGCCTGGAGCCCCATCGGAAGATTTCCGATTTCATCGAGAAACAAGGTGCCGCCTTGGGCCAGGACTAATTGCCCTTCCTTTTTCCGGTCCGCGCCCGTGAAGGACCCTTTTTCGTGGCCGAACAATTCAGATTCGAGCAGGTTTTCCGCCAGGGCCCCGCAATCTACCGCCACGAAAGGCTTCTGCTTGCGGGGACTTTCATCATGAAGGGCGCGGGCCACCAATTCCTTGCCTGTTCCCGTTTCCCCTTGAATGAGGGCGGTAATGTCGGAAGCAGCGATCTTTCGGATGTGGCCGATGACCGACTGGATACCAGGACTATTCCCCAATATCCGGGAGAGCGAGGGGCCCTTGCCCGCCCTTTGCCGCAGTTCCTCCATTTCGGACAATAGCTCAGTTTTCTCGATGGCGTGGCCCAGCGTGATGAGCAATTGGTCGTTCTCGAAGGGTTTGGTCAGGTACTGGTGGGCCCCTAGCTTGACGGCTTCCACCGCTTTTTGGATGTCGGTGATACCGGTCAACATCAGGACAGGAAGGGCCGGCCGGGATGCCTTCAGTTTTTGGAGCACGTCCATCCCGCTCATGTCTGGAAGCTGGAGGTCCAAGAGGACGGCATCGACCGAGGAAACGGCACGGTCAAGACCTGTCTGACCGTTTTCGGCGGTGATCACCTCATAGCCGCCAACCTTACCTAAGACGGTTTGAAGAAGCCTGCGCTCGATGGGATCGTCGTCAATGACCAGGATTTTTTTCATTAAAGGAACGGCCTTTCACCGCAGAGGCTCAGATTTCGCAGAGAAGTCAATCAGCAGAAATATTCATTCCAGACTTTGATAACAAGAAAACGATTGGTCTTTATTCTAAATCAAAAATACTTTTTTTGCCCTTCTCAGTTCTCTCTCCGCCTCTGCGGTGAAAATTATTTCTTTAAGTACTCGGCGATGAGGCCGGGGAAGGCCAGGGTATCGAAAGGTTTTGTGATATAACCATCGCATCCCGCCGCCCTTGCCTTTTCCTCGTCCCCCTTCATGGCGTAAGCGGTCAGAGCCACGATGATAATACCCGCGGTGGCGGGTTTCTCCTTCAATTGGCGGGTCAAGGTCAGACCATCCATGCCCGGGAGTTGGATATCCATCAGGATTAACCGTGGCTTGAAAACCTCCAAAATCTTCAAGGCCTCTTCCGCGTCGCCGGCGGTTTTCACCTCGTAACCTTCCTTCACCAACAGTACCTTCGCCAGCTTGAGATTGACCGCGTTGTCGTCCACAATCAGTATTTTTTCCTGAGCCATTACTTCCCCATTTCGCGGGGAAAGGTCGCGAAAAAAACACTTCCCTTTCCCGGCTCGCTCTTAAACCCCACCTCTCCCCCCTGAGCCTCCACCAGACGCTTGGTCAAGGCCAACCCCAAACCTGTTCCCGCGTGCTTCTTGGACGAACTGGAATCCAATTGCTGGAACTCAATGAAAAGCTTGTGCTTATCGGAGGGAGCAATACCTATACCTGTGTCCTCCACTTCCAACCGAAACATCTTTTCGCCCTGGGGGGAAATCCGGACATCCACCTTTCCCTTTTCCGGGGTGAACTTAATGGCGTTGGAAAGATAATTATAAAGGACCTGCTTGAACTTGGAGCCGTCCAAGATAACCCGGGTGAGAGAGGGATCTAATTGGGCTTCTATTTGGATTCTTTTTTCCGACGCTAACCCTCGCAGGATGCCCTTGACCTCCCCCACCATTTTGTTGATATCCAATAACTCCGGGCGGAACTCCATTTTTCCCGCCTCCACCTTGGTTAGGTCCAGGACATCGTTGATGAGTTGGAGGAGGTGGCGGGCGCTGGTGAGGATGTCACCCAAATATTCTTTATGCTCCTCGGAAACCGGGCCCACCTTCTCGTTGTACATCAGTTCGGAGAATCCAATGATGGCGTTGAGAGGCGTACGGAGCTCGTGGGACATATTAGCGAGAAACTCGCTCTTGAGCCGGTTGGCTTCCTGGGTCCTCCGGTTTTCCTCTTCCATTTGCCGCTTGCGGTCACTGACATCCCGGATAGCGGCTGTTATGAAAGTCCCTTCCGGAGTATGGATGGGCGACAGTGAAATCTCAGCTGGGAACTCGGTGCCGTCCTTGCGGAGGGCGTAGAGGTCCAGTCCGGCTCCCATGGGACGGACATTCGGTGAAGCCATATATCCGTTTCGGTGCCCTGGATGATTGCGCCTGAACCTTTCGGGAATCAAAACCTCAATAGCCTTCCCCAAAAGTTCCTCTCGCTTGTAACCGAACAACACTTCCGTTTGCGCGTTGACCAGGGCGATCTTCCCGTCCTGGCCCACAATCACCATGGCGTCGGGGGCCGCTTCCAAGATGCCCCTGAACTGGGCTTCCTGGTCGGGGACTTTGAACGAACTTTTTTTTCGAACTGGGGCCTTGGCTTTATTTTTACTCGATTTCATTTTTTTATTTTTCATAAGCGGTCTTCATCCTTACGGGAGGAGATAATGAATTTTAGTTCTTTTTGGAGTAACACCGCCAAATTAATTAAGATTGGCCTGTCATAAACCATGCGGTTTTTGTTTATTTTGGCATCTATCCCCGTTGTATCATAAGCTCGTCCATTAAAAGGGCTTTTAGCCACGAAAGGATGACATGCCTTTACCCCCGCGCCGCGCCCATGACCACCCTGAAACCCACCCCGGCTCTTCCGCCGCCCTGCGGGATTTCGTGATCGGCATTTCCGACGGACTCACCGTTCCCTTTGCCCTTGCCGCGGGTTTGAGCGGCGCGGTCAACAGCAATTCCATCATCCTCATCGCCGGGCTGGCCGAGGTCGTGGCGGGAACCATTTCCATGGGGTTGGGCGGCTACCTGGCCGGCAAAACCGAGATTGAGTATTACGAAGGTGAACAAAAGCGGGAAGAAAAAGAAGTGAAGGAAATCCCTCACGAGGAAGCCGACGAAGTGAAAAGGCTCCTGGCCGAATACGGCATCTCTCCTGGGATTCAAACCAAGGTCGCGGAAGAATTGTCCAGGGACCATTCCAAATGGGTGGACTTCATGATGCGCTTTGAGCTGGGTCTGCAAAAACCCGATCCGGGCGCGGCCCTGGCAAGCGCCCTGCGTATCGGCCTCTCCTACGCTGTGGGAGGATTGATTCCTCTGTCCGCATATTTTTTTACCCACGTTCCCTTGGTTGGACTTGAGTATTCCTCCGCCATTACGGTGATCTGCCTTTTGATTTTCGGCTACTTCAAGGCCCGCTTCACCGGTCAAAATACTTGGAAGGGCGCCCTTACGGTGACCTTGACGGGAATTCTTGCCGCCGGCGCGGCTTTCGGCATCGCCAAACTCATCAACGGATAAAAAGCTTCGGCGCTCAACCATTCCTTATCAAAGTGATTCTCGCGCTATCACTTTGGTCGACCTACCCCTTTATCCCTCGTAAATTCATTTTCATTTAACGCCATAGGCCTGGCATTGCCCTTGCTCTATCACTACCAGTAATTTCTATTCCGCGCCGGAGAAATAAATGAAAAAATTCACGCTCACCCTGATTTCCGTAATGGGAGTGATGGTTGCCACCGCGGTGGCCACTCTAGCCGATAACAACTTTTCCGGTAATCAACTTCAAAAGAATTATACCCATTGGTACGAAAAGGCCGCGACCACCGTGGGACCCTACTTGCCTGCCCGAAAAGGTGACTGGGTTCTTCAACCGGGAAGTTATTTGTACCTGGAAGGGAATTCCACGCTCCACAAATATCAAATGAACGCACGTTCGCTGTTAGGCTCGGCGGTCATGAAAGCCCCTAAAAAAGACTTGGGCAAGTCCCTCGAAGCCAATGGGGTGGACTCCATGGTCTTGGTCATTCCCCTGGAATCCTTAAAGTCAAAAGAAAAGGGCTTGGATGACAACGCTTATAAAGCCCTTGCGTCGAAGGCGAACCCGAACATTCAATTCTTCCTGGAAAGTGAGGCGATCAAAGGGAGCCTTATGACCGCCAAAGGAAACCTGACGATCGCCGGAAAAACCGTTCCCATCACATTGACCGCCGAAACGGAAATTATCGATAACCGCATCCACTTGAAGGGCGTCCAGGAACTCAAAATGTCCGATTACCAAATAACGCCTCCTTCCATTTCCCTGCTTGTGACTTCCATCACCTGCTCGGACGATGTCTCCATCCACTATGACGTAACCTTCGCCTGGGCCAAATAACCGGGCCACCTATACCCTTGGAACCACTTCACCTTTTTTCAGAGTAATAGTGATTTTCATGTTTTTTAATGTGACCTAAATCATATAAAAATTTTCCAAAAAACAACTTCTATGACTCGGATCATAAGGGCATTCCTCTTTTTACTCCATGATGCGGCCGTGGCGGAATTTCAGCGCCTGCCTGAAATGGTCTTCGGGCGGGGTCGCTATGGCGGGAACGCCATAACGACGGGGTTTCAGGGATCACCGCTGAAATTTCCCCTTAAATTAAGCGGTTTTTTCCTGGCACCACGATTGCTTTTAGTTAAGGCAGCTGCTTAAAAACAAAAAGGAGAAGTCATCATGAAGAAATTCACTTTAAGCCTGATCACGATCATGGGGTTGATGGTGGCCTCGGCCATCACGGTCATGGCCGACGGGACCTTCACCGGAAATCAACTGACATCAGCTTACGTTCCTTGGTACCAAAAAGCCGCAGCCACGGCGGGTCCGGTCGAGGGAAGCGCCAAAGGCGGCCTGGTCCTCCAGACGGGAAGCTCCCTATACCTGGAGGGGGATTCCACCCTCCATAAATACCAGATGCACGCCAACACCCTGCTGGGTTCGGCGGCCTTGAAAAGCCCCCAGGGGGATTTGGCCAAGACCCTTAAGACCGACGGAGTGGACTCCATGGAATTGGTGGTACCCGTCAGCACCTTGAAATCCAAGGAAAGCGGCTTGGACGACAACGCCTACAAGGCCCTGTCGGCCAAGGATAATCCCGCGATCAAATTCGAACTGGACAGCGAAACCCTCAAGGACGGGATCATGACGGCCAAGGGAAACCTGACCATCGCTGGTGTGACCGTTCCCGTCACCCTGTCCGCCGCCACGGACATCAAGGGCGGTTCGATCCACTTGAAAGGCGTCCAAAAACTCAAGATGTCCGATTACAAGGTGAAGCCGCCTTCGATTTCCCTGTTGGTGGCTTCTATCACCTGCACCGATGAGATCCAAATCCACTATGACGTCACCTTCGCCCCGGCCAAATAAGCGGGAGTTGGGTTGGAGCAATTCCGGGAAACCGGTGTTTTTAAATAATAGAAAAAAATTAAAAGGAGATGAGAAAATGAAAAATCTACAGAAATGGATTTGGGCGGTGGTGATGATACTGGGCTTCGCTTCCCAGGGAAAGGCGGCCGAGATATTCAAGAACGATGACCTGGACTTGTCCTTCGGAGGCAGGCTTCAGGTGACCGGCGACATGGAAGTAGTGGCCAATGACCCCGTCCGCCAGCATGTCCGGTTTTTTCTCTGGGACGAGGAAGACCGCCTCTTTACCAGCGGTGATTACAAGGGCTACAAGTGGAATTTCGAGGTGGCCTTTGGCGGTGAAGCCATCAACAGCAGCAACAACCAGCTGAACCTGTTGGATGCCAGCGCCGATATCCCCATCATCAACGACATGATCAGCATCAAGGTCGGCCAGTTCAAGATGCCGGGAAACCTGGAGAGCGCCGATTACGAAGGCAATCTGCTCTTCACGGAAAAGTCGCCCATCTTCAACCTGTTTTTCAACCAGGGCTATGACACGGGACTTTCCCTCTACGGTCACCTGGGCAATTTGGATGGTCAAGCAGGATTGGTTCAGGGCGGGCCGGACATCGTCCAGCGCTACCTGCCTGAACTGTTGAATTTTCCTTTACCCATGTTCCTTAGGGTCGGCTACAACAGCGGGATTGAGGACGATCCTTTCCATCCCAAACAAACCGGCTTCACCAAACCGGACAAAACCCAATTCGCCATCCATGGGACCGGCTATTGGGCCGCCGACAGCAACGCGGGCCATTCGGAAGACTTGGGGTTGGGCGGCGGCTACCTTGCCACCTTCAACGCCAACAGCCAATATGGCAACGTGTTGATCTCCTCCGTGTTTAACCCCTTCCTTTCCTTGGCCGGAGCCGCGCCGGTAAGCGCGACCTATGTCCAAGCCGGAGGTGATTTCCAATTCCGCGCGCCGGTGGGAGACACCACCTTCACCGTCCAGGGTCAGGTCATGTACGGCCATTACGACATGAAAAATCCTTCGCAATCGGTCACCTTGAACGGTTCCACAGGAACCACCAGCGTCGCAGGCAAGCCTTATGTTGTGGGCAAAGCTTACAGCTTGAATATCGGCGGCGGTGAGATCATGGCCTCCATCGGCGACAACCCCTGGGAACTCGCGGGACGCTTTTCCATGGTCATACCGGATGCCGGTATGCAGGGAACCTGGACACCCATCTCGAAAACAGGAGCGAAACTGGCGCCGGTTTTCGCCCCGATCTTTGGAAGCGATCCGATTTATGAATTGACCTTTCCCTCCATCACCCTTCATTTGAATTCCAACGTGAAGCTGGTGGGAGAAACCATGTTCATGATCAATACGCCGGTGGTCCATAGCGACGACGGAACCTATGTCGTAGCGGAAATGCCCGGCTCGGCCAATTCCGGCATCGGGGCCCCCGACACCAGGGTCGCCTTGATCCCGATGGGCCGGATGATGTTCCAGCTGGCTTTCTAATAAGACTTGAAGGAATAACAACTCAGGTTGCCCTATCTTAGGAT
>CAZHFP010000114.1:0-8943 GCA_964531065.1 uncultured bacterium | reverse complement strand
TTCCCAAGAGCAAGTTAAGCGTGGACGTGGAGAACAATTTCGAACCCACCTATAAGCCTATCCGCGGGAAAGCGCCTATTATTAACGAACTGAAAAAGGCCGCCCTGAAAGCTTCCTCGGTTTATCTGGCCGCGGACCCGGACCGGGAAGGGGAAGCTATCGGCTGGCATATTAAGAATTTCCTGAGCGCCATGGAAAAGGTTCCCGTTATCTATCGTCTGCGGCTGAATGAAATCACCAAAACCGCCATAGAGGAGGCCATCAAGGCGCCCAGCGAAGTTGACTTGAATATGGTCGACGCCCAACAGGCTAGGCGCATCTTGGACCGCCTAGTGGGTTACGGCATCTCGCCTCTTTTATGGAAGAATATCCGCCGGGGTCTTTCGGCCGGACGTGTCCAATCGGTGGCATTGCGCCTGATCTACGAGCGGGAGAAAGAGATTGAGGGATTCAAGCCTGTCGAATATTGGTCCCTGGAAGCGGATTTTTTAACGGAAGATAAGAGGCTCGTCCGGACCAAGCTGGCTAAGATCAAGGGCGAAAAGCCCGATTTAAAAACCCAGGTTGAGACCCAGGAATTAATCGAGCGCCTCAAGGGAGCGGATTTCAAAGTCTCCGCCGTATTGCACCGGGAAAAATCGAAAAAGCCACCCATGCCCTTTACGACTTCCAAGCTCCAACAGGAGGCCTATAAGCAATTAAGGTTCGGCGCCCGCAAAACCATGTCTATCGCCCAAGGCTTATATGAGGGTATTGAAATCGGGGAAAACGCACCGGTTGGATTGATCACCTATATGCGCACCGACTCCAAGCGTATTTCTCCGGACGCCAAAGCCGAGGCCTCCAAGTTCATCAGCGCCACTTATGGCGATAAATATCTCGGGCCAGGCGACCGGGACACCTCTGCCAAGGGAAAGATCCAGGACGCCCATGAGGCGATTCGGCCCACTTCGGCTTTCCGTACCCCGGATCAAATGAAAACGTTTCTGACCCCCGAGCAGTTCAAGCTTTACCAGCTGATTTGGGAGGACTTCATGGCCAGCCAAATGAGCAACGCCCTTTACCGCGAGACCAGTGTAGAAGTTTCGGGCGCCGACGCGGTTTTCCGCGCCACGGGTACGGAAACCCTTTTCGACGGTTATACCAAGGTTTATGAGGAAGCCGCGGACGAGGACAAAAAGGAAGGCGATGCCGGAACGGACGCCACCGAAGAAGTAAATCCCAATAAACTATCGGGTATTGAGGAAAACCAGGCGATGATCTGGAAAGAACCGGTTCCGGAACAGCATTTCACCCAGCCTCCGCCCCGGTTTACGGACGCTTCCATGATCAAGACCCTGGAAGAAATGGGCATCGGCCGTCCATCGACCTACGCCCCGACTTTGGAAACGATCCAAACCCGGCATTACGTCAAAAAAGAAAATGGAAGGTTTTTTCTCGCCGAATTGGGCAATCTGGTTTTGGAAATTCTCATGAAAAATTTCCCTGTCATCTTGGACTACACCTTCACCGCGAAGATGGAAGGCGAATTGGACTTGGTGGAATCGGGCGAGAGGCAGTGGCGGGAGGTCATCAAGGAATTTTATGAACCCTTCAAAGTTTCCCTGGCCGAGGCAGAAAAGCTGATCGGCGAGGAAAAAAGCAAGATCGAGATTGTGACCGATATCCCCTGCGAGAAATGCGGGCAGATGATGATCGTCAAGTGGGGCCGGCATGGGAAATTCCTGGCCTGTTCCAAGTATCCCGAGTGCCAAAACACCAAGAGCCTCAAGGAAACCTCCGACGGCTCCATCCAGGTGGACACGGACACCAAGACGGACGAGAAATGCCCCAAGTGCGGAGCCGACATGGTGGTCAAGATGGGCCGCTTCGGCAAATTCCTGGCCTGCTCCAAGTACCCGGAATGTAAGACGGCGATGCCGATCTCTTTGGGGATCAAGTGTCCTTTAGGCTGCGGCGGGGATGTGGTTTCCCGCGGTTCGCGCCGGGGGATTTTTTACGGCTGCAACAAATACCCCGATTGTAAGTTTGTTTCCTGGAATAAGCCGGTGCCGAGGGCTTGCCCTCAATGCGCCAGCCCCTTCCTGGTGGACAAGTACACGAAAACCTTAGGTCCGCATATTTCCTGTCCCAACAAGGAATGCGATTACAAGGAATTTCCGAAATCGGATGAGGCGCCCATGGCCGCGGCGGCGCCCGTGCCGGCCGTCCCGGCTTCTTAAAATACTTCAAACACGAAGCCGCGAAGTCTCGAAGGAAAGATTATATTTTTGGTAGGATGTTAATGATTTTCTTCGTGGCTTCGTGGTAGATTTCGGTTTTAGGGGTCCCTGTGAAAGAATCCATCCAAAAAGCGAAAATCCTGGTTGAAGCCTTTCCCTTTATCAAGCTATGGTCCGGCCGCACCGTGGTGGTTAAGTACGGGGGCAGTACCCGTTCGGGCGCGGACGAGCTCCGAAACACCCTCCAAGATATTGTCCTGATGAAGTTTGTCGGTATGAAGCCCGTTGTGGTCCATGGAGGCGGAAAAGATATTACCCAAGCTCTGGAAAAGATGGGGCTCCGCTCTCATTTTTTGGACGGCCTTCGGGTGACCGATCTTCCCACGATGAAAGTGGTGGAAAAGGTCCTGGGTGGAAAAATTAATAAAGAATTGGTCGACTTGATCCATGAGTTGGGCGGACGGGCGGTGGGACTTTCCGGAAAAAAGGGGGGCCTTCTCCAGGCCTCAAAAGTAAAATCTAAATCCGGCAAAGATATTGGTTTCGTCGGAAAAGTTTCAAAAGTTAACACGGCCATTTTGAAAAGCTTGGATCGGGATAAGTTTATTCCCGTTATCGCGCCCATGGGATTGGGCAGGGATGGACACACTTACAACGTCAACGCAGATGAGGCCGCCGGCGCCATCGCGGGAGCCTTGGGCGCGGAAAAACTTGTTTTTTTGACCGACGTCCCCGGCATCTGCAAAAGGAAAGAAGACCCTAAGAGTCTGCTTTCCACTATCCGTGTAAAGGACGTTTCGAAATTATTAAAAACCGGCGTCATTTCCGGCGGGATGATTCCCAAAATCGAGGCCTGCCTTCACGCCATAAAATCCGGCGTCCATAAAACCCACATCATTGACGGCACCTTGCCCCACGCCCTTTTATTGGAAATATTCACCCCCCAGGGCGTCGGTACCCAAATCATTCCGTAATTCTTTCTATATAAAATCAAATTTCAGCCAAGGTTTGGCTTTAAAACCCTCTAGCGCTTGAGAGATCTTTTATTCGAGCCCTCCACCTGTGGTATAATTCGCCCCGTCTTTGATAACTACTACCGGTTGAGGAGCTGTTGATGAAGTGCCCCTTTTGTGGACATCAGGAAGACAAGGTCATGGACTCCCGTCCCAGCAAGGGCGGCTCAGCCATCCGGCGCCGGCGCGAATGCTTGAAGTGCGAAAAGCGCTTCACGACTTACGAGCAGATTGAGGAAATCCTGCCGATGGTCGTCAAGCGTGACGGCCGCAGAGAACCCTTTGACCGGTTGAAGATCGTTTCCGGCGTCCGCAAGGCCGTGGAAAAGCGCCCGGTTTCTTCCGAGAAAATCGAAGCCCTGGTCGATGACATCGAAAACGCCTTGATGGAAAGGGCGGCCAAAGAAATCAACTCTACTGAAATTGGGGAAATGGTCATGAACCGCCTGAAGGATTTAGACGACGTGGCTTATGTGCGTTTCGCCAGCGTCTACCGCCAGTTCAAGGACATCAACGCCTTCATGGATGAAGTCAAGAAACTGCTGGCCCGTAAAAGCTAAAATCAGCTGTCAGCCTTCAGCTGGCAGCCGTCAGTAAAACACCCCTATAGGCTTTAAAACAAATCATTGTGGTTAATCAGAAAGGCTAACTCATGGCGAACATCATTCCTTTTCGCGGATTTCGGTATGAAAATTCGGGAAGCTCAAAATTTGGAAAGGTCCTTGCTCCGCCTTATGACGTCATCTCGACCCAGCAGAAAAAGGAGCTAAAGGGAGCCAGCCCTTGGAATGTCATTCGGCTGATCATCGGCAATCCCAGCCATGAGAAACATGTTCCGGGGGATTACCAAAAAGCCCAAAGGGCTTTCGCCGAGTGGCGCGGAAAAAATATCCTCCAGCGGGATGCCGAACCTTCGCTTTATGTTTATCAACAGGTTTTTGACGTTCACGGAAAGACCTACCGCCGGACGGGGTTTGTGGGTTTGTCCCAGCTGACCCCTTTTGGAAAAAAGAAGGGCGGCATTCTCGCCCATGAGCACACCTTGAGCGGGCCTAAAGCGGACCGGCTGAAACTCATGAAAGCCTGTCACGCCAATTTCAGTTCTATTTTCTCCCTTTATCCTGACAGGGGCGGGGTGGGAAAAATCTTGGGGAAGATCACGTCGCAAAAACCCGATGTGGATGTTCGTTATCCATCTGATGTGAGAAACCGTGTTTGGAAAGTTTCTGACCCCCAGGTGATCAAGGCCATCCAGGCCAAAATTAAAAGCGCGACCTTGTTTATCGCCGACGGCCATCACCGCTATGAAACGGCCTTGGCTTATCAATCGCACCGGTCGAAAGGCGCCAAAGGAAAACCTGGTTCCCGGCCCTTTGACTATGTGATGATGATGTTCGTGGCCATGGAAGACCCGGGGCTGGTGATTCTTCCGACCCACCGCATGCTTCCCAAACGGTTAGTTTCATCGCCCTCCCTGCTCCTAAGCCGATTGTCCTCGCTGGGTGAAATTCACCCCTATCCAAAAAAAGTATCGGGGCTCGCTCCTTGGAAATGGATGGAAAAATTGGGGGCGAAACAGCCGACCATTGGTTTGTCGTTCGACGGGAAAAAACTTTACGCTCTGCAATTCTCGAATTCCGTCGTTCACTCGCCGTTCTTGAAGGATGTTTCGGAAGCTCAGAAGAAATTGGACGTGACCCTGCTCCATCGGCTGATCCTGGAGCCCTTTTTCGGCATCACCAAGGAAAAGGTGGAGCACGAGATTTCCTTCACCAGCCGGGCCGAGGAAGCGGTTCAAAGATTGAATAAAAAAGAATTCGCAGCGACTTTCTTTTTGAACCCAACCCGCATTGGACAATTGAGGGAAGTGGCCTTAAGGCAGGAGCGCATGCCGCAAAAATCCACCTATTTTTATCCAAAATTGGTGACGGGATTGGTCTTCAATGACTTGGATTCCTTTTAGAAAATTTCCACAAAACTATTGGTTTAATTTGTCATTGCGAGGAACGAATTTTGTGACGAAGCAACCCCAGTTCATGGGTTGTTTTCGTTTTTAACGTTCCGGCAAGCCAAATTCAAAGGCGTATTAATACCCAATAACTGGGGTTGCTTCGTCGCTAAAACCAATGAAAGACGCTCCTCGCAATGACGCCCAAACTACGTCCAAATTTTTGGCAAGGTAGCTGAATATATATTTCCCTTTTACCAAGGGGGAAACTAGTTTTTGGACGGCTTGATCCCCTAAACTCTTGCCGTTCGCCAAACCCCTATGTAGAATCATGCCTCATTTATTACCTAAAACACCCCCTCAGGAGGAGTTATGAGCCGCCGCATCAGCGAAGTCAAGGGCCGTGAAGTTTTGGATTCCCGCGGGTTTCCCACCGTCGAGGTTGATGTTGTTTTGGAAGATGGAACCAAGGGCCGCGCGGCGGTTCCGTCGGGAGCCTCCACCGGTGAGTACGAGGCCGTGGAACTTCGGGACGGCGACAAAAAGCGCTATATGGGCAAGGGCGTCCTCAAGGCTGTTGCCAACGTGAACAGCAAAATCGCCCCCAAACTCAAGGGCTTTGAAAGCACCGACCAACGGGGCTTGGATTCCTTGTTGATCGATTTAGACGGAACGCCGAACAAGGCCAAGCTGGGAGCCAACGCCATCTTGGGAGTTTCCTTGGCCGCCGCCAAGGCCGCGGCCATTTCGACCAAACTGCCCCTTTATAAATACCTGGGCGGCACCAACGCCAATGTCCTGCCGGTTCCCATGATGAATATCATCAACGGCGGTATGCACGCGGATAACAACGTGGATATGCAGGAATTCATGATCATGCCGGTGGGCGGCAAGACTTTCCGCCACTCGCTTCAGATCGGCGCGGAAGTGTTCCATAACTTAAAAAAGGTTCTGCACGATAAGAAGCTCAACACGGCGGTGGGGGACGAAGGCGGATTTGCTCCAAATTTGAAATCCAACGAGGAAGCGCTCCAAGTCATCATGGAAGCCATCCAGAAAGCCGGCTACACGGCGGGCAAAGACGTTTTGATCGCCCTCGACGCGGCATCTTCCAGCTTTTATGACAAGGCCGGTTCCCGGTACGTCCTGGAAGCCGAAGAGCAGAAATACAAGACCAGCGGCCAGATGGTGGAGTTCTACTCCTCCCTTTGCGCCAAGTATCCGATCATTTCCATCGAGGATGGATTGGACGAGAATGACTGGGACGGCTTCAAGTTGATGACGGAGAAATTGGGCAAAAAGGTCCAGATTGTCGGGGATGACCTGTTCGTCACCAACACGAAAAAGCTGAAAGAGGGCATCGAAAAGGGAATCGCGAATTCCATTTTGATCAAGGTCAACCAAATCGGCACCCTGACCGAAACCCTGGAAGCCATTCAGATGGCCAAGCAGGCCGGCTATACGGCCATCGTGTCCCACCGCTCGGGAGAGACCGAAGACACGACCATCGCCGACATCGCGGTGGCCACCAACGCGGGCCAGATCAAGACCGGGTCGGCTTCCCGCACGGACCGCATCGCTAAGTACAACCAGCTTCTTCGTATCGAGGAAGAACTGGGCGAAGACGCCCAGTATTTGGGCAAAGCTGTTTTTTACAACCTGTAAGAACGGCTCAGACAAAGGCAATTTGCCACAGATGAACACGGATGGCGTTAAACCTTTTTATTTAATGATTTTTTCTGGCTTAATCTGTGTTCATCTGTGGCGAAAATTTATTTGTTGTTTGTTTTTAGGCTTAAGCAATGGAGTGTTCCTTGGCAACCTTTGTTTCTAATCCACCCCGTATATTTGAAAGCGTCACCGAAATGGTCGGCCGTACGCCCTTGGTTCAAATTCATTCCCACGGCGTTTCGGGCGTGGACATTTTCGCCAAACTGGAGTCTTTCAATCCCGGCGGCTCGGTGAAGGATCGGCCAGCGGCCCGGATGATCCAAGAGGGCCTGAAAAACGGCCAGTTGACCCGCGACAAAGCCATTCTCGACGCGACCTCCGGCAACACCGGCATCGCCTATGCCATGATTGGCGCCGCATTGGGTTATAAGGTGGTCCTGGCCGTTCCCGCCAATGTCAGCGAGGAACGCAAGCGGATTTTAAAATCCTTCAACGCGGAAGTACATTACTCCAGCGAGATGGATGGATCGGACGGAGCCATCATTCTGGCCCGTGAGATGTATATGGAAAATCCCGACCGTTATTTCATTCCCGATCAGTACAACAATCCCGAGAATCCCAAGTCTCACATGCTCTCGACCGCTGAGGAAATCATGGAACAGCTGGGGGATAGGATCACCCACTTCGCCGCCGGCATTGGAACCAGCGGGACCTTGATGGGAACTGGGAAGCGGATCAAGGAAATAAAATCTTCAGTTCAAATCGTGGCCCTGGAACCGTCTCAGCCCTTTCACGGGTTGGAAGGCCTCAAGCACATGGCTTCGTCCATTGTCCCTGGAATTTACGACAAGCATGGCTACGACCAACATATCGATATTGATACGGACGAGAGCTACGAGTGGGTAAAAACCTTAGCCCGGAAAGAGGGAATTCTCGTCGGCCTCTCCAGCGGCGGGGCCATGGCTGGCTGCGTCCAGTTGGCGAAAGAAATTGAAAAGGGCTGTATTGTCACCATCTTTCCTGATTCCGGGGATAAATATCTTTCAACGAGAGTTTGGGAATAAAACGACAGCTGTCAGTTATCGGCCGACAGTTGTCAGCATGGGAAAAGGCAAATGATAAAATTTGAAGAGCCCGCTAAAAATCAAATGGTCTCCATAGGGGAAAAAGGGTATCCCTATGAGATTTGCGGGTTTATGTTTGGCAAAGCCGGTAATCCTCGGGTTGTGACGGAAGTCTTTGAGTGCGGAAACCTCAATAAATTAAAGCCCGAAACCCGTTATGACATGGATCCCAAAGACTATATGAAGGGGGAGGCATTGGCTCGGCAAAAGGGTTTGGACGTTCTGGGCATCTTCCACTCCCATCCGGACCATCCGGACAAGGCCTCCGAAACCGACCGTCAAGCGGCATGGCCCGGTTTTTCCTACATCATCATGTCCATCCAAAAGGGAAAGTTCGCTTCGATGAAATCCTGGGTTTTGAATGACAAAGAACAATTCGACGAAGAACCCATTGAATAAATCCCGAGCTGTCAGCTATCAGCTGTCAGCTGCCAGCTGACGTTAATGATTTGGCTTTTGATGGCCGTGGCGGCTGGGTTTTTCAACGCCTTTTGGACAGCCCTTTCTAAAAAAATACTCCAGCGCCAGTCCCCCCGGGAATTCACCCTGGTCTTTCGCGCCTTGACGGCCTTGTTTCTTTTCCTGCCCGCCCTTTTCCAATGGACCTGGCCTGATTCTCTCCGCTGGTGGGCCATCACCTTCGCCGCGGGTTTTTTCGAGTGTCTCCGAATATGGATGCTGGCTAAAGGCGTTCAAAAAGATTATTACACCACCTACGCTTTTTATAATTTAACCCCTTTCTTCACGGTTCTGGTCGCGCCTTATTTTCTAAATGAGGCGCAGCCCCGGGTTTTGATTTTGGGCGGATCGCTCATCGCCTTGGGCGCGTTTGTTTTCCAACGGATGGGAAAATGGTCTTGGAGCGGACTCTGGGGAGCGGTTTTCTCGACCATCGGAGTTATATTCAATAAAATGGCGCTGGCGTCCGCGCCTCCGCTTTTTTTCGCTTTTTGGTCTTTCGCCAT
>CAZHFP010000113.1:2830-9003 GCA_964531065.1 uncultured bacterium | reverse complement strand
CGGGGAAATAAAATGAAATCATGGGCCATTGAATCGCGGCAAGCAAATGTCGAGCCCCAACTATTGGAAATCGAAATGCCGAAGGCGGAAGCAGGCTCGGTCCTCGTCGAGGTCAAGGGTTCCTCTCTGAATCCGGCAGACTTGAAAGTGATCAGCGGGAAGGACGGGGCTTCCTTTCTGCACGATTCCAAATTCCCGATACGATTAGGTTTTGATTACGCGGGAGTGGTGTCCCAAATAGGGGCAGATGTTTCGGGTTTTACCGTGGGCCAAGAAGTTTTTGGATTTCTTCCTTACGCTGGTTCCACCCGGCAGGGGGCCTTTTCCGAATATGTGGCGGTCCCCTCGGCCGAGCTGGCCTTGAAGCCAAGCTCCCTTTCCTTTGCCCAATCCGCCTCCCTCACCACCGTGGGCTGCACGGCTCTGCAGGCTTTCCGGGACCATGGGAAACTTAAACCCGGACAAAAGGTTTTCATCAACGGCGCTTCCGGCGGAGTGGGGACGATGGCGGTCCAGATCGCGAAAATATTGGGCGCTGAAGTTTGGGCGGCCGCCAGCGCGAAAAATTTGGACTACCTCAAAACCTTGGGCGCGGACCAGGCGCTGGATTACCAATCCACTCCGGTGGAACAGGTCCCAGGAACCTTCGACATTGTTTTCGATATCGCTTCCAACGCTGGTTTCGCCCGCTGTTCAAGTAAGCTCAATCCCGCCGGCGTTTATATCGCGTTGCTTCCCTCGCCCTTGTTTATTACGGGCTGGCTCCGGAGCCTTTTTTCTTCCAAAGTCTGCCGTTTTGTCATCGCCAAATCCAAAAAAGAGAATCTGGAACTCCTCGCCCAATGGGCCGCGGAAGGAAAATTAAGATCCAACGTGGAGGCCTCCTTTAACTTTAACCAGGTTCCCGAAGCGGTTGAGGCCCTGAAAAAACAAAGCCCCCGGGGCAAGATCGCCATTACGTTTTAGCTTTTTGAATAGCCGGGAAGCTGGAAAAAGAATCGGGGAAAAATTGGGACCTAAGGCGAATCGGGATTCGGGGATTAGCGGGTTTGTGGGGGATATCCTCGACAAGGGGGGCCTGGACCTCTATGAAAAATGGTTTGAGCATTTAAAACAACTCAATCCCGGCAGCCAAGTGGGGGATATGGAGGTGCGCGATGAAATGCTGGGAGAAATCATTCCTTTGGTCACTGAGGGCAACTCCCTCATTTTGGGGAAAAAAGACAAGCTTTTGATTGAGGAGCTTTTGAACAAGTTTTTGCGGAACGCCCACCTTTTAAAATAATTCAAAAGTTGGGTTTTAAAATTCGGCTATAATTCATCAAGGATCAAAACTTCACGCTGGCTTTCAAAAGGGACAACGACATGACGGACGCGCCTCTCGACCTGCGCATTGACGAACAAGAACTTAGCCTTGTCGACCGTTTCCGGCAGAGCCGGAACACTTCGGTGCTTACCATCATGTTCACCGATATCCAGGGGTTCACCCGCCTTACGGAAGAAAGGGGCGACGCCTTTTCTAACCAGGTCCGCCAAAATCATGACGCCCTGCTCGTTCCCATTATTGAGCGGGACGGCTCGGGCCGGGTGATTAAGCACATCGGGGACGCGGTGATGGCGGTTTTCGCCGAGCCTTCCACGGCGGTGGCCCGGGCCTTAGAAATCCAGGAAGCGCTCCGCCGGTACAACCAGTCCCATCCGGATCTGCCGCCGCTGCTCGTGCGCATCGGGCTCCACATGGGCCAGGTGACGGTGGAAGACAAGATGAGCCTGGACGTTTTCGGCCGCCACGTGAACCGCGCCTCCCGGGTGGAAGGATTGGCCGAGGGCGGCCATGTTTACCTGACCTACAGTGTTTTTGACTCGGCCAAGGGGCATTTAGAGGGGAACTCAGGGGCCTTTGTTACCCACGGAAGATACCAAGTCAAAGGGATCGATGAGCCGCTGGAAATCTTCGAGGCCTACCAGCCGGGAGCCGTCAAGCCCAGCGCCCCGGCCGCGGCCAAGAAAAAAACCGGAATGCCCAAGATGGTTCCGGCCATCGCTTTTGTGCTTCTCGGAGCCTTGGCGGTCGCGGGGTTTATGGCCTTTAAAAAAACCACGGTGACCTTGGAGGACCTGGGCGTTCGGACCGACACGACGGATGTGATGCTGGATCACAAGACCCGGCTTCAACTGGAAGGGGCGCCGGAAGACCATCTGCGCAAATGCTTAACGCCCATCGAGCCAGGCCCTCATCTTATTTACTATGACGTCAGCTATATCACACGCTATTACTCACCCTTGGCGGTGGTGAGGGGAAAAAACATCCTGCGCCCCCATTTCGATTATTTCGGCATGCCGGGGTTGGAGGGGGACACGGGTTTCCAAGCGAAGGGAAAAAACGAACAAACCTTTACGAACACCACCGATTATTCCACTTACGATGACCAATTCCTTAAACACGATCATAAGGTTTCTATCACCTTTACCTTGAAGTCCGCCAAGGGCGCCGCTTCCAGAGTGCCGCCGGGGACTAAGCTGTCCAAAAAACCGGCGGACCTGGAATGGACGATGGATTGGACGGTCATCCTGGACGGGCAGAAAATTTCGGCGGACAAGCTCACTGTCGAACATGCCACCGATTCAGCCGATCCCACGGAAGGCAAGCGAACCCTCTGGGAGGATTCCCGCCACCGCTATGTCCTCTCCTACCGCCTGTCCGACACCTACGCCCATGGCGAGATTCAAGCCGAATATTCGGAGTACAAGTAAACTTCTAAAATTGTTTTACTTGCGGCTCAGCCTCAACCCGCTTGGGCGAGGCATGGCAATTCTCATCAAGTAAATCGACCAACCCACATTTCGGCTTACTTCCACTAGGATTTTGGTAAAATTCAGCCATTCAGCCGGGCCTGCAAGCCCTTGGAGCCATGGAATGTCCCTGAAAAAAATTCTTTTTCTTGCCTCCGCCTTCATCGGCATGATTTCCTTTATTCCCCCATCCGCGTCCGCACAAGTCCCCTTCGACCAGAGTCATTTCATTTCCGTTTCGGGCAAGGTCACCGTTTCCCATGGAAAAAGATCCCGTAAGGTCCATAAAAACTCCACGGTTAATGAGGGGGATACGGTCGCCACGGGTAAAAAATCTTCCGCCGCTTTGCGCTTTTTTGACGGTTCGGAAATGAAAGTTATGTCCAATACCAGGTTCACTATCAGCAAACTGGCGAAAACTTCAGAAGATAAAATTTTCAACTTCAACCTCGCGGTCGGGAAGTTGAAGGCTTTCGTTAAGAAGCTCACCACCTCCCATTCGGCCTTCGAGATTGACGCGGGGGGCATTGTTTGCGGGGTCCGCGGCACCGAGTATGAAGTTGATTTTGATCCCCACCAAGGCAAGGTGGATATCGTCGTGACCGAAGGCAGTGTTTGGGCTAAAAGCGGAGGCGAGACCTACCAATATGGCGCGGGCGGCCAGGGCCATTTCATCGGGAGAAAACCCAACCCGGGCGGCGGCCAGGACCAGGGAAGCAAAGGCCCGGGTAAAAAAACACAGGGATCCTCCACGGCCCAGCCGCCCGGACCGCCGGATAATTTCACTCCCTTTTACGGCATGGGCGGGAACCGGCCCGATCCTTTCCAACCCTTGACTGGAGGACCGCCCGATATTAACCGCATTACGGACAAGACCGGCGACGATACCCTTTTAGGGTTGGGGGCCCATACGTTGATCCTCCAGCTCAAATATCCCGAACAGTGACAAGGAGAATGATTTGAAAAACCAAAAAATCATCTTCGCCGCGCTCTTCTTGGGACTCTTCAACTCCCCGGTTTCGGCCGAGCGGGTTCAATTCCAGCTCGGATATGTTTTTGATTCTTGGACAAACAATTTTATTTCCAGCGGGCAGGAGCACCGCATGCCGGCTTCCTTAAGTTTTACTTCGGGAGACCTCAATCTTTCCGGTGAAACGGCTTTTGTGATCGGGGATTATGAGCAAATGGCCACCAGTACGAGCGGCGCTTCCAGCTATCAGCCCAGCCAATTTTCGGACAGCTCGGTCTCGGCTTCGGTGGACCTGCACTTGGGACCCTCCCTTCTTTCAACTCTCGCCGGAAGCCTGAACATCGGCAGCGGCGACACCAATTGGGAAAGCCGATCGTCCAACGGGGCCATCCCTTTTCTTTTTGAACCCAGCTTCTATCATGGACGCGGATGGGGGGGCAGTTTCTTCTGGTCGCTGGCTTCCACGGAGCAGGCCTTCCAGTGGGGGGCGGGGGCCGGCTATTTATTGACCACCACTTACGCTATCGGCCTGGCAGGAGATAGCACCTTTAATCCGGGAGATTCACTTTTGGTAATGGGAAGCATGGGCGGGAGCCTGTCGCGGGACGAGAAGATCGGAGTGCAAGCCTTTCATACTTTCGCCTTCGAGTCCAAGGTCGCCGATCCTCTGGCTCAATTTACTTCGGCCGAAAGCACGGTCGTTTGCGGCCAATGGCTTAAAAAAATGGGCGGGGACAAGCTGGCCTTAAACTTGTCTTACAGTTTTTACGGAAGGGCACTCGTGGCGGATCCCACAACCGGCCAGCAGGTGAGTGAGGACGAGAATTTCCTGGGCGACAAGTTGGAAGTGAGGCCCTTTTTCGGCTATCAAACAGGGCCGGGCGTTTCGTTTCAAACCGGGTTGATTTGGGACCGCGTCTTTCCCAATGGTTATCCGCAAAGCGACAGCCTCCATTTTCAGGCGGGCGGGGATCTTTTGGGCCTGGAGCAAAGCGCTACTTTCCAAATGGGCTCGGGCGCTTTCCTGAATCTGGCGGGGCTTTATCATTTCATCAACGACCAAAAGGCCGCTGTGGACGCTGTCACCGGCAGCCTCTATGACGTGACCTACAGCCGGATCAGCTTCGGCACGAATGTGGGGTTCCAATGGTAAAAAAGAATAGGTTGGCAGTTTATGGGGGAGTTTTCATTCTCGGGTTGACCTTGACGAGCTGTAATCAACTGCCCCCGACCGCCCGGTCCGTCAATGGTTCGGGACTCTCGCTGTCCGTTCCGGTTCCCGAAGGGGTTTCCGCCAAGTTCACCCTCTTGACGCCGGTTCTTCAATACAGGGTCGCTTCGGGCGCCGAGGTTTTCAATGGGTCGGTAAGTCTGAGCCAGATCCAAAGCATCGCCGGGCCCCTCAACATCAATCTGCCCCACGACGGGCCGTGGCTGGTCTCGGCGGAATGGTTGGTGAACGGCATTCCCGCTGACATCGGCGCTGACGTGGCGACGGTCACGGGCAACACGGCCTTTTCGCTCAACTTGGGAACCCTCAACACTGCTTGCTACGCGGTCTCAATCGCCAACCCCGGCTCCAATGCGGGAGTTCCCGACACCTTCAACTTTGACAATGACCTAGTAGCCTATTCAGGGATCACCCTTGTCCCGCCCGCGGACGTGCAATGCCTTTTGGGCACCGATCCCCTCTACCCCTCGGTCTACCTTCAGCACTACCCGGTCCCAGTTCCGGTGATCGCCTATTTGGGCAATGGGAATTGGGTGGATTTCACCGACATTCCGCCGGGAACCGTTTTTTATAACGACAGCCTCACCGCCAAGCGGGCGGCCCTAGGGTCCACGGCGGTTATGGCCGTGGATGATGTGTACGCCATTAAGCTATCCGCCTTGACCACGGCCTGGATCCAGGTGGACCAGGCGGTCAATACAGGGGCGACCTATGTCCATTTCCTTTTCCGCCTCAACCGCCACGGCGCTTCCTACATGAAGTTCGATGTCACTCTCGCTGGGGACGCCGCCTGCAACAGCAGCGGTGTTTCGCTTTATTAATATTTGAAGCGATCCGCCCTGGTTTCGAAAATGGCGGATGGAAAAACAAAAAGGACCAAGCTCGAGATGGGGCTTGGTCCTTTTTGTTTTAAAATTCCTGGCGTCCGGATTTTTTTTAGTTTTAAGGAAAAGTTTCCCAAACAATAGTCGCCGGCGCGGTGGTGGAGCCGAAATCGGTGACCAGCCCATAAACGAAACCGCCTCCGGTCGAAAAAGCGGTTCTGGAAATGTTATCGATTCCGCCTCCATTGGCGCCGACCCAGGCGGCCTTGCTGGAGGCGTGGGAAGTGACGCCGAAAACCAATAGATCCGAGCCGTTGGAGGTGGCGAAATTCGCCGAGTCCGGGCTGAAGGCGGC
>CAZHFP010000113.1:0-2730 GCA_964531065.1 uncultured bacterium | reverse complement strand
CCAGTGATAACTGGAATCCAGGGTAATAAAAGCGCGCCCCCCATTGGCGGCGGCAATCCGCCAACCGGAGGCGGGCAATGGGATATACGAAACCACGCTGGTATTGAGATTGATCACCGCGATGGCGGAAACGCCGCCCGAGACACCGGTATCCAAGGTCGCGTAAAGCAGGCCGGTGGAGGGGTCATAGGCCAGATCATCCGGCCGGGCGGTTAAGGCGTAACTGGTTCCCAAATATTTGTCGATCACATTAGCGGCCTGGATTTTATTCGTGGTCCGGTCGTTGTATAAAACCCAGCCGTCGCATAAGGGAACAAGGGCCGTGGCGTTATTAATCCCAAATTTCCCTGTTACGGCCATTCCCGCTATGGTGTCCGAACCGCAGGTGATTGAAAAGGGCGGCACCGTATTGGTGATGGTCGGGCTGTTGGTGACCGTAGGGGTTTTCGTGATGGTGGGACTATTGGTAAGGGTTGGGGTATTCGTGATCGTGGGGCTGTTGGTGATCGTTGGGGTGGAGGTGGGGGTTGAAGTGGGTGGGACCGTCAAAAAGGTGGAGGAAGGGGAGGGGACAAAAGAAAGCACAGGAGTATTGGTTTTGGTTGCCGTCACGGTGACCGTCAAGGGAAAGGTCGGGGTTATCGAAGGGGAGAAAACGGAGGTGAAGGTCCAGGTGCTGGTTGAAGTCGCGGTGAAAATCGTGGTCGATGTGGTGGTGGACGTTGGGGTGGATATGTTGGTTGGTAGGTCGGTCGTAGTCGGGCTGTTGGTGGATGTCGGAGTTTTTGTCATCGAGGAGGTAGAAGTCGCGGTGTTAGAACCCGTCAAGGTGGCGGTAGCGGTTAAAAGCGGAAAGGGTGTCTCGGTCGCGGGGAAGGGATTGGTGGGAATAAGAGGTTTGCATCCCCAAGGGATCAACAACATCAGCGCTATTCCGGCCAGGGTTATTTTTTTCATGGATACCAACTTTTAATAATAAGAAATCTTAATAAATATTAAAACTAGGATATCCCTTAATCTTGACGACTTCAAATTAAATGACGTTTCATTTTTTTAGCCTTAAACTTGAGGAATGCGGAGGGTTTTCGAACGGAAAGGTTTTGGATTTTTTGGGATAGGGGCGGGTGGGGCGGCTGAATCACGGTTTCGCGGGAGCGGGTCTAAAACCCGCTCCCACAACCGCAAGCTCGGAAAGTATTTTTACGGCATATTCTTCCTGAGTAAAGTTTCCCTCTTCGTTGTATCTACGGGGGACAAGCCGGAGAAAATCACGGCATTTCCGGAGAATATCCCGCCGCCGGGAAAGGGTTGGGGCTCGAGACTTTGGCGAAGTCATAGTAAATCACCAGTGCCTGGGAGGGGGTATACATCCCCCGGTCGAAATCAAAGGCCACTTCGGTCGTGGGGTGGTATTCATGTTCTCCCATGCCGGTGCCGGCCGGTTCCTGGCCAGTCTGGTCCCGTGACTCTTCCGACCGTGAGTCTTTCTTCATTTCGACGTCGCCCATCGCGCGGGGCGCGCAGGCGGGAGCGCCGGAGGCAGCCGCTAAGGATTTTTCAGCGCGATTCTCCGAATAGGGAACGGGACGTTGGGAAGTGCGGTAGAGCGGATGGTCCTCGTAATAAGCGTCCAGTTCTTTCTGGTTCCAAAAATAAGCCGCTCCAATTACGCCGCAATTGGCTGATAAATCCTTACCCATCTCATCCCCGCGCCACTTGGCGTAGGTCTTGGGTTTTTCCGTGAAGAAAAAGCGCCGGGCCTCCCCGCCGCTCACCTGCCAGCCGGGAATGGTGATGGAACTAAAGGGTTCGATCATCCATTTTTGCCCGTCCGCGATGCCGCTGGGCTGGCCGGAAATAGAATTGAGGCCGTCCACCGTCAAATTGACCCCGACCCGGACCGGCAGGGGATTGTAAAGCCTCACCGAGTAGCGCTCGCCTTTGGAGGCGGTGACGAAGGGCCGCCCGTTTTTAACCGTCTCGGGCTTTACGCCCTCCGAATCGTCCACCACTTCCACCCGAAAGCCGAAATGTTGGCGTCTCGCTTCGTGTACCAGTTCTCCATCCTCCACAATCGCCATCTGGTATTTGACTTCCTGACCTTTAACCGCCGCCTGGGCGTTTGAGGCCAGCAGGGCCAGCAGGCCCATCCACAACCTGGTATTGAACCGCATGATTTTTCTCCTTTGATTCATGGTTTTAACTACCTTCACCCATAGGACACAGCTCTCCCAAAAAGGTTCCCGGAATCGGAGTGGGGGAAGCCAGAACCAACAAAAAGAGCCCAAATTTCCCTTTTGTCCCCGCCCGCCCAATGGCATGATTAGTACGCCATTAGGCCCCTGTTGCGTCTGTGAATAAAACCGGTTGCAAGGATTGAACGAATGAAAAAATTGATTTTTATGATCGCGGTATTTTTTTTAGCCCTTACAGGGAATCAAGCCAAGGCGGGAACGGAGGCTTCGCCCCGGGAACATCTTTTAATGGACGCAGGCTGGAGGTTCGCCTTCGGGCACCCTTCCGACCCGGAGAAAGATTTCGGCTTCACCACCAGCTTTTTTTCCTATCTTGCCAAAACGGGAAGCGCGGACGGCCCCGCGGCGCCCGGCTTCGATGACCGGGCCTGGCGGCTTTTGAACCTGCCCCATGACTGGGCCGTGGAACTGCCCTTTGACGAGAAGGGAAGCTACAGCCACGGCTTCAAGGCCATGGGCCGGAACTTTCCCGAGA
>CAZHFP010000112.1:3238-9006 GCA_964531065.1 uncultured bacterium | reverse complement strand
GTTAAACAAGAACAACCAGGACCGTGAAAGGCAGGGACAAGGTTCAAGGGACCAGGTGCAAGGAATTCAAAATCTTTATCTAGAACCTTGAACCTAGTCCCTGAAGCCTGTCTTTGAGAGGTTTTGAATGCGGCGGCCAAAAAAACACAAAGGCGGATTGGTGGAAGTGACCGCGCTTTTGGAAGGCGCTCTTCAAACGCTGGGAGTGAAGGGTGATTTTGAAAAGTTTAAGGTGGAACAAAAATGCAGGGAAGTGCTGGGCGAAAAATTCTCAAAAGCCCTGACGGCGGTGTCGCTTAAAAAAAGGGTGGTGGAGATGGCCTTTAACCACGCCATCTGGATGCAGGAAGTGAATTTCCGGAAAGCGGAAGTTTTAAAAAAGCTTCAGGAAGCATTCCCGAAGATTGGCATAAAAGATCTAACGCTGTCGTTATCGAGAAGCTCGAAAAGATAGTTTTAATTGTTGAGTTTTTAGTTTTGAGTTATTTAAAACTCAAAACTAAGAATTCAAAATTCTTTGCAAAGCAAAGGTAGGCTATGGCGAAAAAAGCGAAGGCGAAAGCCGCTTCGAAAAAAGAAACCAAACCGGTCAAGGCGTCAGCTGCTGCGGAAAAAGCTCCCGAAACTCCCAAACCGGGAAAAGGGGATTACGGCGCCAGCAATATCACGGTCCTAGAAGGGCTTGACGCGGTCCGTAAACGTCCTGCCATGTATATCGGCTCCACCTCGGGAGCCGGACTTCATCACCTGGTTTATGAAATCGTCGACAACTCGGTGGACGAGGCCCTGGCCGGCCATTGCGATTCCATTGAAGTGGTCATCCATTCGGACAACTCTATTTCCGTCACCGACAACGGCCGAGGCATCCCGGTCGGCATCCATCCGACCGAAAAAATTTCCACTATCGATGTCGTCATGACCAAGCTCCACGCGGGCGGCAAATTCGACCATGACACCTACAAGGTTTCCGGCGGTCTGCACGGCGTGGGCGCCTCCGTCGTCAACGCCCTGTCCGAGTGGCTGGAAGTGGAAGTGCGCCGGGAAGGTAAGATCTGGCAGCAAATGTACAAGCGCGGCAAGCCCGAGGGGAAGGTCAAGTCCATCGGCGAGGCCAAGAAAACCGGAACGAAGATCACTTTCCTGCCCGATTCTCAAATTTTCACTGAGTCGGTTTTTTCCTTCGACATCTTGGCCAAGCGCCTGAGAGAGTTGGCCTTTCTCAATAAGGGCATCTATATCAAGCTGACCGATGAAAGAGGGAAGGGCAAGGAAGCGATTTTCCAGTTCAACGGCGGCATCATCCAATTCGTCAAGGCCTTGAACGAGAGCAAAGAAAATCTTTTCACCACGCCGCTTTATTTTGAAAAGGAAAAAGACAAGGTGATGGTGGAAGTCGCCATCCAATACAACGAGTCCTACGCCGAAACGGTTTTCTCCTTCGTCAATAACATTAACACCGTGGAAGGGGGAACCCATGTTCAGGGTTTCCGCTCGGCCCTGACCCGCACCATCAACGAATACGCCAAAAAAAATTCTCTGATCAAGGAATCGGATCCGCCGATTTCCGGCGACGACGTCCGGGAAGGCTTGACCGCGGTCATTTCCGTCAAGGTTCCGGACCCCCAATTTGAGGGACAGACCAAAACCAAATTGGGCAACGGCGAAGTGGAAGGCATTACCCGCCAGGCCTGTAACGACGGTTTAGGGACATTTTTTGAGCAGAATCCAACCGTGGCCCGCCGCATCGTGGGCAAGTGCCTCATGGCCGCCAAGGCCAGGGAAGCGGCCCGTAAGGCCCGCGACTTGACCCGCCGTAAGGGAGCCCTTGAAATATCATCGCTTCCAGGGAAGCTGGCTGACTGCCAAGAAAATGATCCGGCCAAAAGCGAAATTTACCTGGTTGAGGGAGACTCAGCCGGAGGCAGCGCCAAGCAGGGAAGAAACCGGAAGTTCCAGGCTATTCTGCCCCTCAAGGGAAAGGTCTTGAACGTCGAAAAGGCCCGTATCGACAAAATTTTAAATAACGAGGAAATTCGCACCCTGATCACGGCCATGGGAACAGGTATTGGCGAAGCGGATTTTTCCGTCGAGAAGGCCCGCTATCACCGCATCATCATCATGACGGACGCGGACGTGGACGGCTCCCATATCCGTACTCTACTGCTGACATTTTTCTACCGTCAAATGAAGCCGCTGTTGGAAAACGGCTACATCTACATAGCCCAGCCGCCCCTTTACAAAGTCAAACGCGGTAAAAAAGAAATGTACCTCCAGGCCGAGGCCGACATGACCCGCTTTCTCCTGCAAGAGGGCATGGAAGGCGTCCGGCTGCACCGCCTCAAGGGCAAGACCCGGACTGAGTTTCCTCAGGAAAAGTTAAAGGACTTGGTTTCGGACCTGATTCGGTTGGAATCTATCGGCGGGGCCCTTCAAAAGGCCGGGCTGAACCTTCAGGAATTTTTGGAAGCCATTACCGGCAAAAAGAAAAAACCACTTTACGAAATCGAAAGCCCCCTCGGCATCGACCACGCCTATACGGAAAGCGAGAAGGACGACAAGGTTGACAAGGTAAAGCAAAAACTCAAAGACATGAAAAAGGCCGCTGAAAAAGGAAAATCCGCCGATGAGGGCATGGACTTCGTTTATGACACGGGCCGGGACGTGAAGGACATGGTCAAGGTGAAGGCCATCAAGGATATGGCGGAAGTCAAACAGCTGGAAGATATCTTGAAGCGCATGGAAACTCGCGGCGTCGAAGTGGCCGAGCTTTTCCCCCCCGAGAAAGAGGACAAGTCCGACGCCAAGGTGAAAGAAATCAAGCCCCAATATGTCATCGTGAACGGCGGCCATGATTATTATCTGGAATCCATGTATGAGGTGGTTGAAAAGGTAAAGGACTTCGGTAAAGAAGGCCTGGCGATTCAGCGCTACAAAGGATTGGGTGAAATGAATCCGGAGCAGTTGTGGGAAACCACCATGGATCCGGAAAAGCGTACCTTGCTCCAAGTGAAATTAGAAGATTCGGTGGAAGCGGATAAGACCTTTGACATCCTCATGGGAGATCAGGTCGAGCCAAGGCGTAATTTTATCCAGACCTACGCGAAGCAGGTAAGGAACCTCGACACGTAAAAAATTAGGATTTAGGAATGAGGAGTTAGGAATTAAAAACCTAACTTCGAACTTAAAATTTAGAACTTAAAACTCTTTGCGAAGCAAAGGAACGATATGGCCCGGTTGAAAAAGAAAAAAGAAAGTCCAAAGAAAGAACCCATTCTTAAGGACAGTGACGGCAACGACCAGATCCCGCCGGGAAAAACTCCAAACGATTCCGCCGCCGGCGGCGACGGGGGAGACGTTAACCGCGGCAACGTTGTTTCCACCGACATCGAAAATGAGATGAAAGATTCTTACCTCGATTACGCCATGAGCGTTATCGTGGGGCGCGCGTTGCCGGACGTTCGTGACGGTTTGAAACCCGTTCACCGCCGCATCTTCATGGGTATGCATGACTTAAGCCTGACTTCCCGCAAGCCTTACCGTAAATCCGCTAAAGTCACCGGCGACGTTACCGGAAACTATCATCCCCATGGAACGGCCTCGGTTTACGACACGATCGTCCGCCTGGCTCAGGATTTTTCCATGCGCTATGTCCTGGTGGACGGCCAGGGTAACTTTGGCTCCATCGATGGGGACCCGCCCGCCGCCGAACGTTATACCGAAGTCCGCATGTCGCCTCTGGCTGAGGAACTCTTAAAAGATATCGACAAGAACACGGTCGACTTCGTACCCAACTACGACAACACCCGGGAAGAGCCGCTGGTGCTTCCTTGCGCTTTCCCCAACTTCCTCGTCAACGGCTCCACGGGTATCGCCGTCGGTATGGCCACCAACGTTCCGCCCCACAACCTTGGTGAAGTCATTGATGGACTTATGCATTTGATCGACCATCCGGAAGCCACCATTAAGGATCTGATCAAGTTTATCCATGGACCGGACTTTCCCACGGGCGGATATATCTTGGGCCGCGAAGGAATCGTCGAGGCCTACACCACAGGCCGGGGAAGCGTCCGCATGCAGGCCAAAGCCGGCGTGGAAGTGGATAAAAAAGACCGCGAAAAAGTCATTGTCACCGAATTGCCTTACCAAGTTAACAAGGCCCAGCTGATTGAGAAGATCGCCGAGCTGGTCCGTGACAAAAAAATGGAAGGCATTACCGACCTCCGGGACGAATCAGACCGGGAAGGTATGCGCATCGTCATTGAAGTCTCGAAAAATATGAACGCGCAGGTGGTGCTCAATAACCTCCTGACTCAAACCTCCCTTCGCACTTCCTTCGGCATCATCATGCTGGCGTTGGTGGGGGGACAGCCCCGCGTCCTTAACTTGAAGGGATTGCTCCACCATTATCTGGAACACCGCAAAGAAGTGGTCATCCGCCGGACCAAATTTGATTTGGACAAGGCTGAGAAGCGCGCCCATATTTTGGAAGGCTTGCGCATCGCCATTGATAACTTGGACAAGGTCATCAAAACCATCCGCGCCTCGAAGTCCACGGATGAGGCGAAGGCCGCCTTGGTCAAAAATTTTGACCTTTCGGTCATTCAGGCCACCGCCATCCTCGAAATGCAATTGCGCCAATTGACCAATTTGGAAATCAAGAAGATCGAGGAAGAGTACAAGGAAATCATCAAGACCATCGAAATTCTTAAGGGAATCTTAGGATCGGAAAAGAAGCTCTGGCAGGTCATCAAGGATGAGTTGACCGAGATCAAAACCAAGTACGCCGATCCGCGCCGCAGCGAGATCATCGGCAAGCAGGAAGATTTAAAAGTGGAGGACCTGATCGAGGACGAGCAGGCCGTCATCACCCTCTCCCACGCGGGCTACATCAAACGCATGCCGGTCGACACCTACCACAAGCAGCGCCGCGGCGGCAAGGGCGTGGCGGGCGCCACCGTTCGTGAGGAAGATTTCATCGAGCGCATGTACACGGCCTCCACCCACGATTATCTTTTAGTTTTCACCAGCCTGGGTAAGGTTCATTGGGTGAAAGTTTATGAAATTCCCGAATCCTCCCGCTACGCCAAGGGCACGGCCCTGGCCAACGTGATCAAGCTCGGCGAGCACGAAAGTATTTCCGCCGTTTTGCCGGTTAAGGAATTTACCGAAAAATACAGCATCCTGATGGCGACGGCCGAGGGACTGATCAAAAACACTCTGCTGGCGGCCTTTGATAAGCCCAGGGCCGGCGGCATCATTGCCATCACCCTGTCCAAGGGCGACAGTTTGGTTTCCGCCGAGATTACCGACGGCAAGCAGGATGTGCTTCTGGCCACCAAGCAGGGCAAGAGCATCCGGTTCGCGGAAAAGCAGGTCCGGGAAGTGGGCCGCGCCGGCAAGGGCGTCCGGGGGATCCGTCTGGCTAAAAGCGACATCGTGATCGGCATGGAAGTGGTGCGGGAGGGGAAATCCCTCTTAACCGCCACCACCAAAGGCTATGGCAAACGCACCCTCCTGAAGGCCTATCGGCGGCAAGG
Organism: uncultured bacterium; assembly: GCA_964531065.1. Taxonomy (GTDB): domain Bacteria; phylum Oederibacteriota; class Muellerivitia; order Muellerivitales; family Muellerivitaceae; genus PALSA-1180. The sequence goes on along the minus strand of CAZHFP010000112.1, from coordinate 3,469 downwards.
GCGGGGCGGAAAAGGCATCCTGAACATCAAAACCACGGCTAAAAACGGCCTGGCCATCAGCATTACGGCGGTGGGGGATGAGGACGAGATTATCGCCATGACGGCCGAGGGTAAGGTCATTCGGCAGAGGGTGAAGGAAATAAAAACCACGGGACGTTTGGCGCAGGGCGTTCGTTTGATTAAAATGGGCGACGATGACCACCTGGTTTCCGTGGTGAACGTGCCGAAGGA
>CAZHFP010000112.1:0-3138 GCA_964531065.1 uncultured bacterium | reverse complement strand
CTGGTCGGCATCCTTCCTGTTCTCGCCATCACGGGCGTTTATTTCTGGGGCCTGTTCAACCAGGCGCCCGTTCCCAAGACCCCCGCGGTGAATACGGCGGCGGTACAGGCCGCGATTCCTCTTTTGAAAACTCAGGTCGATACTATGGCCTCTTCCATGGCCAGCGCGATCGAACGATTGAAGAATGACATTCCCAATCTTTTCGCCCATAACACCGATGCCGATCTGGATACCTTCGTCAAGACCCATCAGGGCGTCACGGGAATCGTCATCCTTTCTCCCGCGGGCAAAGTGGAGCGGACCATCCCGTCTACGCCGCCCCTTATCACCGATCCCTCCTACGGCACCAGCGAGGAGTTTTTGAAAACCGCGGGCAAACTTAAAGATAACGGCGGCAAGCCTTATTTGTTTTACACGCTGAAGTTTGGCTACCCCGCTTTTATTTTCGCGACTTCGCTTTCGTCCCAATCCATCGCGGAGGCCGTCGTCAGCCTTTCTAATTTTTTCCGGGGAATTGATACCAACAGCGGCGAGCTATTTTTGCTGGAAGCCGGCTCGGGAAATTATTTTTATCATACCAATCCCGCCAAATGGGGAACGCCATTTAATACCAACCAGGAAGCCTGGCTGACCAGCCTTCAAAGCGACCTCGTGGGGAAAAAGGGAGGCTACGTTTTTAATCCGGACAAGATCTCGGCGGTCTACGCGCCGGTATTCGGCGCCTTTGGGATTGTTCATATGTTTCCTTCTTCCATCTTGCAGCCTCCCGCTCCGGCGAAGGCGGAAAGTTCCCGGCCCTCTCTGGAGAATTTACCCCAGCTGGTCCAGACGCCCATGAGTTTGGCCATCATTATTTCATTGGGCTGGATTTTTATCGTCGGCTCTTTATTCTTTGGTTTTATTTTGAGTCCCTTGAAAAAAGCCAGCGCCGCCGTCATGAACGCCGCCAATGGAAACGGCGGGTTGACCCCTGAAACCGTCCATCGATTCGGCAAGGATGAAATCGGCCAAATGGTCCAAGCCGTTTCCACTTTAATGGAAAAATTACAAGGCGAGAAACAGCAGGCGGCCCAAGAAAAAGAGGAGGCGCTCCGCCGGGGAAGAGCCGAAGTGGATTCTAAAACCAAAGATGCCGCCAACCAGGTCGCCGAGGCGCAAAAACTGGCCCAAGCAACGCGCAATGAATTGAATGATAAAAACCAGTTGTTGAACGACAAGTTGAAGGAACTGGACGCCTTAAAAGGAATGTCTGAAGGGCTTCGAAACCAAACGGAGCAGGCCAAGACGGAAATTGGGAAGTTAAAGGCCCAGGTCACGGCCGGCGAGCAGGGAAAGGCCGACGCGGAAAAAAACCTCAATCAAACCAAAACCCAGATGGAAACCAAATTCAAGGAAATGGAATCCAAACTTCTCCAGGCCATGAGCGTTTCCTCGGCCATCAAGGTTTCCCAGGTCCGGGCCGCGGCTATCCGCACCATGTCGGAAGAACTGAAAACCACCTTGGGGATCATCAAGGGCTACGTTTCCTCGGCCCTCGGAACCACCCAGGGCGGGATCAGCGAAAAGCAGCAGGAATTTTTGGGAATGGTCATCAACCGCTCGGCGCGGCTTGAAAAATTCATCAACGATCTGGTCGATATCTACCAGGTGGAGATTGAACAGCAGGATGCCAAGTATGAAGAAGTGAACCTGGCCTCTGAAATCGAGGGATTGGCCTTTAACTTCCAGGCCCAAGCGGACGTGAAAAATATCAAGATGAAGATTGAGGCGAAACCCAACGTTCCCCTGGTTCCCATTGTCCGCCGGCGCTTCAATCAATTGTGGAACATCCTTTATCTTCAAATGATCAAGGACGCTCCCCGCGGGTCCATTATTCCCATCACGGTGGAGACGCTCGGCGACCTGGTCAAGGTTACCTTGCAGGATCCTGGGTTGACGGTGGTTCCCGAAAGTTTGCCGAAACTCTTTGATGAGTTCTATGATCCCAAGCATCCCGCTTCGCCCCAATTGGCGGGGACGGGACTTAAATTCGCCCTCGTCAAAACGATCCTCGCCGCCCATGGCGGGGGAGCGGTGGCGGAAAAGGCCGACCCTGGGACCAAACTCATTTTGACGTTCCCGACGAAAATTAGAAAACCAGGAGAGGCTCCGCCTCCCATTATCTCGGCTTCTCCTTCCGTGACGGCTCCAGGCTTGAAGCCCGGCGTGACGCCCACCCTGGGGACTCTACCTGGAATTCCGAAGCCGGCCGTTCCCGGAATCGCTATGCCCGGAACCGCCAAACCGATACCGCCTCCTCCGCCTGCGCTGGGAGTTCCTGGTATGCCCAAACCCGCCGCTCCTCCCTCCTTGGGAGTTCCCGGCTTGACGCCTCCTGTTATGCCGAAGCCTGCTGTGCCGGGCGGGCCTGGAGTCTTGGATGCTTTATTAGCCGGAAAAGTTCCGCCTGTCCCAGCTCCTGCTCTGAAGCCTCCCGTGGCCGCACCGCCGACCGCCGCTCCTTCGCTTGGAGCGCCAGTCGCTCCTAAACCGCCTATTCCCATACCGGGCTTGGCTTCGATATCAGCGCCAGCCGCGCCGACTCCCGCGGCCCCTTCAGGTCTAAAACCTCCTTCTGCTACCAGCGGAATGTTGGACGCCTTGCTGGATAAAAAGCCCGCGGCTCCGGCGGCACCATCCTCTGCGCCTCCCATTTCCGCTCCTAAACCAGTAACGCCTCCGGTGGTTCCGCCAACTGGAATGCCTGGAATGCCAGCGGTCCCTAAACCCGCGATGCCGCCTGTCGGCGCTCCCGGCATGATGCCGCCGCCCGTTCCAAAACCGCCGATGCCGGGAGTTCCTCCCGCTGCCGCGCCGCCGAATGTGGTTCCAACCGCTTTGAAACCGGCTCCGGCTCCTGGAGTTTTGAATTTAGATAGTGAAGACGGCATCAAGTTGGATGCGGGAGCTCCCAAGCCTCCGGTGCCGCCGCCTGTAGCGCCTCCCGCCGCTATGAAGCCCCCCATGCCGGGCGCTCCGCCGATGGGCGCGTCGGGAATGCCACCGGGCGGACTCAAGGCGAATCCCACGACGCCTCCCAAGAAAGACGATGGGGAATTGATCGAATAGAAATGTTCGAGGTGAAAAATATTTTTCAAC
>CAZHFP010000111.1:0-9051 GCA_964531065.1 uncultured bacterium | reverse complement strand
CCCCAGTAATCGGGTTTGAAGGCCGCCGGCAGGGCGTTGAAGGCGATTTTTTCCAACCGGTCGCAGGTTTTGACGTCCCCCATCATGGAAATCTCGTTCTCCAAAGAAAACATAGTTTCCACGATGGCACAAAGTTCCGTGCCCTGCGAGGGATTCTTTCCCGCCAGACACTCGTCCCCGGAAAACAATCCATTGGGCTCGCCGTGGTAAAGATCTAATTGGGATAACACGCTCAAGGAACTTTTCTTGAACTGACGGTCCCCCGTCAAGCGCCACAAAAGGCCCGGAGTTTTAAGACCCATGGCGTTATTGACCACATGTCCATCCCAGTTCCAGCCTTGCGATTTTTCCTTGATGGGCAGATCAGAAAAATGTTTCGGCCAGTTGTAGCCCTGGTTGGCGATCTTGCGGGCCAGGTTGAGCAGCCAAGGCTCTCCCGTATGGTCATAAAGCCAAAAGAGGCTGAGCACCCCGTCTCCCCAGCGGAAAAAGTTCCAGGCAAAAAGCGGACGGCGGTCCAGCTGAAAGTCCAAACTGCGGAAGGATTTTTCCATGGCTGGAACCGCCCGGGGATCGCCCGTGGCTTCCGCGTATTGGGACAATACTTTTAGGATGATAAATTGGGGCCAGGGGTCCCTTGGATCCGGCGGAGGCGCGCCTTCCGCTCCCGTCGGGGGAGGACTTTGATCGGGCCCCAGCCAGCCGTCGGGCTGTTGATGGGAAAGAATGAAATCCATCCACCGGGAGACCTTCGCTTTTAATTTCGTGTCATCGGTCAAATAGGCCAGGGGCACCACCCCGTCCAGCCAATAGGGCGCCCGTTCCCATCCCTCGGCCTTGCCGCCGATCCAACCGCTTTTTTCAACATCGGGCCAAAACTCGTCCAAGTGTCCCGAGAGGCCGGAAGCCTGGAGTTTCAAGTGTTCCAACAGCCACCCGGCCGGTTTGACTTCCCCTAAGGGAAGCAGTTGGAAGGTAAGGGGTTCCAGAGTCAAACCGTGATTATCTATTTTCTGCTTTTCCCAACGTTGATAAAGAAGCCAGCCCAGGAGCGGCAAAAGCAAAAGCGTTATGGCTGTGAGGATTTTTGTCAAAGTCCAAAATTTCGGGATTGGGTCTTTTATCTCGGTCATGGCCTTTTTCTATCGTGCTCGTGGAATAAAAAAATAAAAACAGAAAGCTATCGATCCGAGGGTCATCGCCACGAACAGGATCATTCTGAGGATTTCTTTTCCATTTTGGACTTCGGGCGCTTCCCCGGGCGAAATTTCCTTCGCGTATTGGACCCACTCGGTTTCCGCCAAGACCTTCTCCGTCAGATCCAGGTAAACATCGGGACAGCCCTTGAAAAATATCCGGATGACGGGCCATTGGTAGGAAAAGATTTTCGCCTGCCGGCGGATAAAGTTTACATCCTGCCAGGGGATGAAAAGAGGCGGATGGCCCAGCCGGAAATAAAAGGCGGTGGAAAGAGATAAACCCCGCTCGTCACACCCGACTTTCAGAACCCGGTTGTATTTGGTCATCGACCTCATGTGGGCGTACCAAAAGGTGTGGGTCCGGCCGGAAAAATGACCTTCTGCCCGATATTTTTCAGCCAGTGACCTCCAGCCGCTCAACCAGGGGGTGAGGTAAATGATAAAAGCCACCAAAACAATCGGGAACAATAGGGATAGGGTAAGGGGGGCCATAAGGCTTCAAGAATAACACATCACTGAAATGGAATGGACCGGGAAAAAACGTGGAAAACTTACTTACTTTTGAAGAGCCTTCAACTTATCGGAAATTTTTTGGGCCTCGTCAAACCGGCCCATTTGGAAAAGGCAGGAGGCCAATTGGCGGTTGGCTTCCAAATCGTTCGGGTTTTTAGCGACAGCCTTTTGGAAAAAGGCTAGGGCCTGATCCCAATGCCCGTCCTTCATATAACCGGCGCCTTGGTCCAATGGGGAGATTTCCACCACAGGGGCTGGGGGTGAAACGGACTCCACGGGTTGGGCTGGAACCGAGGCAGCGGCCGGGGCCGGATCGGATCCGGGAGCCGGAACCAACGAAGGACCTTGGCCCGGAACCGAATCAATCGTCATGGCCAAGGGTTGGGTTGAAAAGGTCTGGCCCTTGAGGTCATGAACCGTCAACAGGGCTTGGTAGGAACCGGGAGAAACCTTTTCACCGGAATTATTTTTTCCGTCCCAATCAAAATGGGAAGGCGGCGCGCCTTGTCCCAATACCTGCTTCACCGCCTCGCCCCTCGAGTCGGCCAAGGTTAGGTTCCAATCCGCCGGCCCCGCTTCAGCCTGGGAGCCCAAAGAAAAGGACGCCGGAGAATCCAAGTTAAAATGGGAGGGCCCTTCCAAGGATGCGGTGAGTTTGTTTTCCGGAGCGACTAGGCTTAAGTTCAAAGTAAAGCGGTGGGTGGGTCCGATCGCCCCATAAGGCACGAAGGCATAGTCCAGTCCCGCGTTGAAGCCGTTGAAATTTTTAACGATTCCCGCGCCGAAGGTGAGGAAGGACAGGCCATATTCATCGTCGGTAGGCCGGACGCCGGCGCGAAGGGCGCCGCTGAAATCCTTAGCGATGGGCGAACTGTACTCGGCTCCAAAACTCGGACGCAGTCCGGTGTCATCCTGAAGGTCGAGGTCCGCGGCCAGGGTCAGGCGGTCGCCGGGTTGGAAATTGCGCGGATGGTACCAGGAAACGCCGGCCTTGAAGATAACCGGCTGGGACCTGTTTTGGATGGCCGTCCCCACGTTCTGGATGTCAAGCCCCAGGGCCAAGCGCTGTTGGGGAAGAAAATGAAGAAACCCGGCCTCGAAGGAAATGGCGTTGCCGACGGAGGTCAGGGCGTTTTGCCCCACCAGGGTAGCCTTCAACCCCGCGAAGGTGTTCTGGAAAAAATCTCCCTTGATCCATTCGCCCAGACGATTGCTATAGGCGGCCGACAAGGCCCAATCGGAGGCGTTGACGGCCCCTCCCTGTCCCGTGTAATTTCCCAACGAGTCTTCCTGGGCCGAGGTGAAATTTTGCGTGCTTTGGTTGATGAAGCCAAGACCTAAGACGCTGTTCCCTTCCAATTGTTGGGAAAGGGCGATGAAATCATTGCTGACCCCTTGAAGCCACTGGCCGTGGGTGGTCGAAAGACTCGTTCCGTTCACCAAAGCCAATCCCGCGGGATTCCAGTAGATGGCCGTGGCGTCATCGGCCACCGCGGTAAAACTGTCAGCCATGGCGGCGGCGCGGGCTCCCATGCCGATTTTCAGGAAATTGGCGCTGGAATAACCCGCGTCGGCAAAAACCAAACCGGGAAGTAAAGCCAGACAGCCGCAGATCAGCGCGAATAGGCGCAATTTAAGACTGGATTGAAAATAATTTTTTTCTGGATTCAGAGCAGAGATTTTCGTGAATATGCGGCCCAGGATTTTCATTTATTTACTTCTCCATATAACCAAGGGACCTGCCGTGATGTTTTGCCCGCCGCTACGGACCACGTAATAGTAAGTGCCGGAAGCCACCGTTTTACCTTCGACCGTTCTACCGTCCCATTCCACCAGTCCGCCCTGGGCCGTTTCCTTATGAACCAACTCGCCCGAAACCGTGTAGATATTCAGGGTCGCGCCGGCGGGAATGCCCATCGCCTTCAATGTTCCACGAACCGCCTGATCCGGATTGTAGGGATTGGGGTAGACCACAATCCCGGAGACCGACTGGGTCGGCGTTGAAACAGGGCTTAAGGAGGGTGTCGGGCTGACGGTCAAAGTGTCGGTGAGCGTAGCTGATGGAGTCGGCGTGATTGAATCCGTCGGAGTATTGGTGGAAGAGAAGCTCGGCGTAGGCGTAAAGGTAAAGCTCGGTGTAAAGCTAAGGGTATTCGTTAAAGTCGCTGTCGAAGTATCCGTTGGAGTGTTAGTGGGTGTGTCCGTGAAGGTCAAGGTATCCGTCGGCGTGTTAGTCGGAGTGTTCGTGAAGGTCAAAGTATCCGTCGGTGTGTTAGTGGGTGTGTCGGTAAAGGTCAAGGTGTCCGTTGGCGTGTTAGTCGGGGTAGAGGTGAAAGTTAAGGTGTCCGTCGGCGTGTTAGTGGGCGTGTCCGTGAAGGTCAAGGTGTCCGTTGATGTGTTAGTCGGGGTGGAGGTGAAAGTTAAGGTGTCCGTCGGTGTGTTAGTAGGCGTGTCCGTGAAGGTTAAGGTGTCCGTTGGCGTGTTAGTTGGAGTAGAGGTGAAGGTTAAAGTATCCGTTGGCGTGTTCGTGAAGGTCAAAGTGTCCGTCGGTGTTTTAGTGGGCGTGTCCGTAAAGGTTAAGGTGTCCGTTGGCGTAAAAGTGGCGGTGTCCGTCGGCGTAAAGCTGGGGGTATCGGTGAAAGTGTCGCTGGGGGTAAAGCTCGGCGTACTTGTGAAGGTTTGGGTGAAAGTGAATGTAGGCGTGACCGTAGAGGTACTCGTGGGGGTCGAGGTCGGCTGATTGGTCGGCGTGTAAGTAAAAGTTGGGGTTGGCGTGTCCGTCGGCGGATTCCATCCACAGGGGAAAGGAACCACTTCCACCGCCTCGATCGCCGTACCCTGGCTTGAGGAAAGGCCGTAGGTCATTTGGTAAGTACCGGAATTGGTCGTGAATTGGTCGTCGCCCTCGGTGATGTCATTGTCGTTATCGATCCACCTCTGGGTCTGGTTGGATCCGGGCGTGATGAGGGAAGACGAGGAAGCCACGTCGACCATGTCCGCGATGACGCTGTGGTCCGCGTTGGTCGTGATGGCGATAGTCTGGGCGGCGGAAGCCCCATTGGAAACAAAGGCCTGGGATCCGATCGGATGGACGGCGTAAACCCCCGCGTAGCTGATGATGCCGATGTGGACGGCGGCGGGGCCGCTAAACTTCACGATAAGCTGGTTATTTCCCGCGGCGGGATTCATCAAGTACCAGCTCGTCAGCGAATCACCCGTGATGCTGCTGGTGTCGCTGCGGATTTTGCCTAAGGCGGACCCGTTGTAAGTGGCGCTCGTAATGGTAGTAGTTAGATTGTTGAATTGGGCCTGCAGGAGCAGAAGAGGTTCCACAACAAAGGAAGAATAGGCCGTGTAATTGATCGTCACGGCGGAAACGGCCACTCCATTGGAACTGTAAAAGCCGGTGTTTTCGTAGACCAGGGAATTCTGGTAAGTCAGGCAGGTATTGGTGGCAGTCGGGGTATTGGTTGGGGTGAAGCTAGAGGTCGGCGTCAAGGTATTGGTCGCGGTAAAGGTATTCGTGGGGCTCAGGGTGTTGGTGCTGGTCGAGGTAATCGTGGGGCTGTTCGTGAAGGTCTTAGTGAAGCTGTTGGTCGAAGTGGGGGTGAGGGTTTTGGTGGGCGTAAAGGTTAGGCTGTTCGTGGGGGTGTTCGTAACCGTGTTCGTCCAGGTAATGGTCGGAGTCAAAGTGAAGGTTCCCGTGTTGGTTTTGGTGGAAGTGCTGGTGGGAGTCGGGGTGATCGTGGGTGTGTTCGTGACGGTCGGGGTAAAGGATTGAGTGAAGGTCAGGGTCTTGGTTGGCGTGTTAGTAAAGGTCCGTGTCGGAGTGAAAGTAAAGGTTTGGGTGGGCGTGTTGGTAATGGTCGGCGTAAAGGTCGCCGTGAAAGTCAGCGTATGGGTGAAGGTGTTCGTGAAGGTGAGGGTAAAGGTCACGGTCGGCGTATGGGTCGAGGTGCCGGTATTGGTTTTGGTAGGGCTGTTGGTGGGAGTCGCAGTGATGGTGGGTGTATTCGTAATGGTGGGGGTAAAGGATTGGGTGAAGGTCAGGGTCTTCGTCGGCGTGTCGGTGGAAGTCCTGGTGAAAGTAGGAGTAAAGCTGTTGGTGAAGGTAAAGGTTCCGGTGAGGGTTTTGGTGGGCGTGTTGGTGAAAGTGGGAGTGAAGGTCTTGGTCGGGGTATTCGTGGACGTGCTCGTGTTGGTGTTGGTAAAGGTCGGAGTGAAGGTAAAGGTGGGCGGCACGTAGCCGCAAGGGTAAGGAACGATCTCGACCGCCTGGATTGCCGAGGACTGCTTCGATGAAAAATTGTAGACCATCGTGTAATTTCCGGCGGCCGTGGTGAATTTGTCGTCTCCCTCGGTAGGATCATTGTCGTTCGCCAGCCATCTTTGGGTTTGACCCGTCCCCAGGGTCATCACGGCCGAGCCGGGAAAGATGTCGCAGCTGGAAGCGATCACCGCGTTGGACCCCAGGGTGGAAATCGTGATGGTTTGGGCCGAGGAACTTCCGTTGGTGGCATAGGCCTCTGCGCCGATGGGACTAGCCGCGTTGACCCCGTCATAGGCGGTGACACCCAGATGGACCGTACAAGAGCCGGTGAAGTTGACGATCAGCTGGTGGGATCCGGGAATCGGATTGGCGAGGTACCATGTTTCCTGGGTGTCAAAGGTGGTGGTGCTGGTGTCTTGGCGGACATTGGTGAAGGCAGACCCGTTAAAGGTCGCTCCCGTGACATTGTTGATGTCATCCCCGATTTGAACTTGTAGTAATAGAAGCGTTCCGGAAACAAGACTCGTGTTGGCGTTAAAAGAAATCGTGACGGCCGAAACGGCAACCCCATTGGAACTAAAGGAACTTGAATTATCAAAATGAATGGAGTTTTGGTAAAAGGCGCAGGTGGGCGTCGCGGTTTGGGCTTGAACCGTAAAGGCGGACAGTTGAAAGAAAACCGGAAGCATTAAAAAGCCCGCAACGCGGGCCTGCTTTATCCCGATAAACAGCCCAGGTATCCGTTTAACCTGTTTTTTAAAAATTTTTTTTATCCCGCCGAGCAAATGAACCGCCTATCGTTTTGGTTGAACCTGGGAAATGTGGAAAAAGGAAGGGCCCCATCGAATGGCCAAATCATACAGGCAAATAGACAGGATTTGTATGTTTTTTTGAAAATTGAGGGCCTGTCATTGTTTGAGGGGGTTTTTTTTCAATTTGATCGGAAGTTATCGCCTTTAATTTTTTATTTCCAGCTCACGTTCAATAGGGCGTCGCCGTCCATGGCCAGTCTAGATTCCAGGCCCTCATTGGTCGCGAAAGCTTCCAAAACTTTGAGGGAGGTGACCTTGGTCGTGAGCTTAACATTGGGATCCAACTGCCGGTTCAAGACCTCGTTGATTCGATCTTTGATTTGGTCAAGCTTTGGCCCCACCGGAATCCTAGCCTGCCGCCGCAATTCCCTGCGCATGTCCGATTTAAAAATCCATTCCGCGGCTTGGACAAGAAAATCGCTGGTTTTAATATCAAAATCCAAATCAGGAAAATCGAAAATCCTCTTCTCCTTACGGAACCGGGGCGTGCCCCGGAGATAAAGCGTCATTTCAGCCGGCTTATCTGAAAGATTCAGGATGGGGTTATATTCCATTTTGGCCTCCACCACGATCTGGCCTCCCGAACCATAGAGGCGGATGTCCTTTATCGTTAACTTGCGGTCCCCGCTCTGCGGAATAACCCGTCCGAGGATCCCGGCCTTAGGTTGGCGCAAAATAAAATTGGCTTCCCGATAGCCTATTTTCAGATTACTCGCCGCGTGAAAACCATTGGGCCCCGGCACAAAAGGCCTCAAGGGCGGCAGGGGAGATTGTCCCGTGGAAGGCTTGGCTCCAAAAATCACTTTGGAGAAAACGGTCATTTCAAAAAGCGTTTCCAATTGGGCGGGTTGAGTCGGAAGGATCCGGCTTTTCCCCACACTAACGCTTTCCGGTTTGATCACCAGCCAAATTCCCTTTTCAAGATATACTGGCTCCTGGACTTGAGCCCATAATTCCTTGGCGCGGGGCTGAAGATTGGTGGCATCCAATAAGGCGGCGTTGAAATCATCCGTCCCCTTTTTCAATAATTCGGCTCCCGCCTGTCCGACAAAAGAACCGATTTCGCCCGGGGTAAGGATTTTGGGCACCGAGGGAAGGCCCAGCCCGGAACTCTCCACGTGCCAATCCTCGCTCCATTGGAGCGCTGATTTCGCCCTCACCACAGCCTCCTTCACCAAAGAGTCCTGGGCGTCTTTTTGGAGATAATGAAGTTTAAGGCTGGTTGAAAAAATATTTCCGGCGAACTTCAAAGCCACGGGGTCCCGCCAAACCTGCAGGCTGGCCATATTGGCCGCGTGGACGATCACCGGAACTACCAGCCGTGAACCCGATTCAACGGTTTTGACCGCCTGTTGCTCCATGACACCGGCATCGGGTAAATCGACGATGACGGGAATACGGATAACCGCCGGCTCATCGGGCGGAAGACTTCGATGGGGTGCCGGAAGGATGGGTACTACCAGGCCCGAAGTGGTGGCGCAACCGGAAAGAGCCAGGAATAATAAAAACAGCAAAATTCCATTTGCCACAGACGAGGCTCTGCCTCCGCACAAATATACGCAGATATTCATAATTTTTTTATACCTCTTTGTCATCTGAGTTAATCCATGCGGAGGCAGAGCCTCGTCTGTAGCCATAGGACTTATGAGTGTTTGCCGGTTTTGGAAGTAGTTTATTCCATGAGAAATTGGAAATCCCCAGATTATTCTTAATCGCTTCGGGACTTGACGGAAAAGGCCGGGGGCCTTTCAATAGAGCCATTCCAACCGGGAGCTATAAGGCCGGGAGTATTTAAGAGGAGACGCCATGTCTGAGAAAGACTATCTGAAGTTGTCCGGCAGTTTTTATTTTGACCCTATCAAAAAACATATCCTAAAAAAACAAGGAAGCGGCTGGGCTTTCGTCATGCATGACCGGCGGCGAGGACATAAACCCGTGACCAAAGACCGCCGGGCCATGTTTGACGCCATGCCCATCCACCTGAAACCCATCGCCCAGGGCCTTTTCTGGGATTCCAACGCGAAAGATGTTTATAAGAAGATTAAAGATAACCTGGTGCTTTATTCCAAAGACCGGCGCAAATCTCACGGCCCCAGCCCCACCGGGGGGGAACGAAGGAAAGACCGCTGAAAGGATTTTAAGATTAACGAAGCGTGTTTCGCCCTTACCAAGGCAATAAAAAAGGGCGGGTAAAAGACCCGCCCCTACAAAATCAACCCAACGAAGAAGCACCCCTCACCCTACCCTCTCCCGCATC
>CAZHFP010000110.1:0-9239 GCA_964531065.1 uncultured bacterium | reverse complement strand
CTTCGAACACCCCGACCAATACACTTTCCTTTACGCCGACGAACACTTTGACTTTAACACCCAGCAACACACCTACGAATACCTTGTCCTTCACGCCCACCAACACCTTGACCTTTACGCCTTCGAACACCCCGACTAATACACTTTCTTTCACGCCGACAAATACCTTGTCCTTTACGCCGACCAACACGCCCACTGACACTTTCTCTTTCACACCCACTAACATTTTTACCAATTCGCCAACAAATACCTTTACGCCCTCTTACACCCCGGCCAACACGCTGACATTCACGCCTTCGAACACCCCCACCAACACACTTTCCTTCACGCCGACGAATACTTTGACTTTCACACCCAGCAACACGCCTACGAATACGCTCAGCCTTACTCCGACAAACACGCTGACATTCACGCCTTCGAACACCCCAACCAACACACTTTCCTTCACGCCGACGAATACTTTGACGTTTACTCCAACCAACACTCTGACTTTTACTCCAACGAATTCGCTAACGTTTACGCCGACGAACACTTTGACTTTCACACCCAGCAACACGCCTACGAATACCTTGACCTTCACGCCGACCAACTCGCCTACGAATACGCTCAGCCTTACTCCGACAAACACGCTGACATTCACGCCTTCAAACACCCCCACCAACACACTTTCCTTCACGCCGACGAACACTTTGACTTTTACCCCAACCAACACCCTGACTTTCACCCCGACTAACACACTTACCTTCACTCCGACCAACACCTTGACCTTTACGCCGACGAATACGCTGACTTACACCGAGACCCCGACCGACACACCAACCTACACGAACACGGCTACTAACACACCCACAGTCCCTTTGACCTTCACGAACACTCCAACCAATACCCCAACGGATACGCTGACATTCACGAATACGCCCACCTATACACCCACTGACACCTTAACTTTTACGAACACTCCGACGGATACACTGACTTACACCGAGACTCCTACTAACACACCCACGGACACATTGACTTTCACGAACACTCCGACCAATACTCCAACAAATACCTTCACGCCAACGAATACATTCACGCCCACCCCGACAATCACCTTCACTCCCACGAATACTTTCACCGATACGCCGACCAACACCCTCACCGACTCGCCAACGAATACTTATTCCTTTACCAACACACCCACCAATTCCTTTACATCCACGAACACGCCGACCAATACAACGACAAACACCCCCACGGTTACGAATACGCCAAGCAATACACCAACGAATTCTCTTACCTACACGTCCACCAATACCTTTACTCCAACGAACAGTTTTACCAATACTCCGACAAACACCTTCACACTCACGAATACATTCACAAGCACTTTCACTCCAACAAACACTTTCACCAACACACCTACGGTCACCAATACCCCCATCAACACCTTTACCCCAACGAATACTTCCACCGATACCCCGACCAACACCCTCACCGACTCACCAACGAATACACCTACCAACACACCCACGGTCACCAATACCCCCACCAACACTCCCACGAACACACCCACCAATTCCTTTACATCCACGAACTCGCCGACGAACACACCCACGAATTCACTTACCTTCACACACACCAACACCTTTACCCCAACGAACACTTCCACCGATACACCGTCTAACACCTACACCCCTACTAACAGCTTTACCAATACCCCCACAAACACCTTTACGCCCACGAATACATCCACGAACACGCCGACCCCGACGGTCACCTTGACCCTGACCTCGACGGATACACCCTCCGTCACCTTTACTCCAACCTTAAGTTTCACTCCATCCCAAACCTGGACACCGTCTGCGACCTACACGATCACAAACACTCCGCCGCCAACTTCTTCCCCGACCATCACATTGACGCCAACCCCAGCCCCCACGATCCCGCCGGGAAATTCGGTTTGGCCAAATCCCTTCACCCCCCAGCTGACCACCAATAATGTCGCCACTTTCAACCTTGCTGCCGGCCACGGGGCTGGAGTTCTGGTGGTCTTTGATATCCGGCGCAAACCCCTAAGGACCCTTAGGTTCAACCCGGGAGTTGCGGTGGTTTGGGATGGTAAAGATAATTCCAACGAGATCGTGCCCGGGGGAGTTTATATTTATATTATTAACGTGGACGGAGGCCTCCGGCGGGGTTCGGTGGTGGTCTTAAGATGAAAAAAGATGAAGTGGTAAGGACCATAATGAAAATTTGGGTGAAAATAATCCTGATATCCGGCTTGGGAATTCTCTCGTCCTCCGAGGGAAAAGCGCAATTCTTGGATTTCAGCCAACCGGCCCGTGCGATCGCGTTGGGAGGGAATCTGGTAGCCCTTCCTGAGGGTTCCTCGGCCTTTGCATTCAATCCGGCGGGACTTTCCTTGCAAAAACGTTTTGAAGTGTCCGCCCGCTATGAAAGCCTGTTCACAGGGCTGGAAAACGACAGCATTTCCACCGGGAACATCACAGCCCTAACGGACCCAACTTTGTTCGGGGTGTTGGGCGCTTCCTGGGATCACCTAGGCTCCAACCTCATCGCCCAAGACCGGTTCCAATTGGCTTGGGGTAAGGCGATCCCCGTCGGTGGATTTTTTCAGGATGTGGGCTTGGGTTTCTCCTTGTCCTATTTGACCCAGCGCTACACCCTCTTGACGCCGTTGACAGGGGTCTCCCTATCGAACCTTTCTTCAGGGGCTTTTACCTTGGGGGCGGGACTGCTCGTTTCCCTACAACCGGGTTTAAGCCTGGGCATTTCGGCAGCGGACATCAATCAACCCCAATTAGGAATCGTGGGGATCGATCAACAACCCACGATCCTTCGTTGGGGATTGGCCGCGGAACTTTTCAAGGCGCACCCGGTTCGGTTGACCCTGACCGCCAACCAATCCCTCACTAAAAACGACCTTAATTCCTTCGGGGGCATGGAATTTTATTTTCCCGGAATTGGGGTGAGACTTAGGGGCGGGGCAGGACCCTACCAGGGGGCTGTGGGGCTGGGTTACGAATTGGCCGATTTATTCCTGGATTATGCGTATAGTTTTTCCATAGCGGGGGTTTCAGCTGTTTCCAACGCGGCCCCTCCTGGGAGCAACATGTTCGAGCTTGGATTCCAGTGGGGGAACCCGCCGGCCCCGGACGTTTATGAACTTTATTTCAAGAAAGCCCAAGAAGCGGAGGCCCAGCGCAATTGGAGGTTCGCCTATTGGTATTACCATGAGAGCTTCAAAGTGAAACGGACCCGGCCGGCCCTGGAGGGGTTAAGCCGGGTTCTGGTTCCTTATAATCTGGATCGGGCCCTAAAATGCTACCTGGACGGAAAAACCGCGGAACAAAAGGGCTTGTGGGATGAGGCGGCCAACAACTATGAATTGGCCGTGAAATTGGCTCCCAGCAACGCTGACTATGCCTCGGCCCTTGTCAAGGCGGTCACGGAAGCGGCCGAATTAAATGAGGAAAAGAATATCGCGGATTTGATCTGGAAGATTTCAGGTCTGTTGGCCAAAAAACAGGACGTGGCAGCCAACCACCTTCTTAACCAAGCCCTGAGGACCTACCCCCACCAGCCGGCCTTGGTGCTGATCCAAAAATCACTCCATCCAACGGCGGCTTTGGCCCCGCGTGCCGTTCCTGTGACGATTCAAGGCCCGCCTACCGAAAAGGAAAGTAACGCGAAACTTGCCATAACAGAGGCGGAACTGTACTTGGCCCATGGCCGGCTTGATCTGGCCAAGAGAGACTTGGCAGCGGCCTTGGCCGCTCAGCCAAAGAATGTGGAGATCAAAACGAAATTGGCGGAATTGGAAGTTCCCACTCCGGTTGTTTTGGACGCGAATCGGCAGCTGGCCCAGGACCTTTACGAAACGGGGCTTAAACGTTACCTGGATGACGACTTATCGGGTGCGATTCACGATTGGGAACAGGCCTTTAAGGCCGACCCGACCAATACGAAGGTGCAGAACAACCTGATCCGGGCCAAAATCGAAGAGAACGTGGAGCACCCATGAGCCGATTTTCATTGAAGCTAAAGACAATATTGGAAATAACCCTGCTTTCATTTGGGATGGATGGAGGATCGAAGTGAATTTGACACGACGCTTTTCTCTCACCCACGGTTTCATCGCGCTCCTCGCGGTTTTGGTGACCCTTGGGGTTATGTTCGGCGCGGCTCGTCTTTTGTTTTGGAACGAGGTGCATGAGTCCCAGAACCGCCAATTGGGGGATTTTGCCCTGCAATCGCGCGAATCCTTCTTCGGGAATGAGGATGTGGGGAACTGTAATTTCATCCGGCAAGCCGTCAAGGATGAAACGGTCGCTTTTGTTTCCTTCGTGGACGCCCAGAAAAAACCCCGGTTGGTTCTTCCCGGAACCTTGCGGAATTTTGACTTCTCCTCGGGCGGGAAAAACCTGCCTGACGGACGCCCGGTATCGGTCCTCTCGCGGGTAGTCCAGGCAGGCGGGAGGGAAATTGGAACAGTGGCCATCGGGTATGACACCCGGAAGGTGGAAGCCAAGGTATGGGATCAAATGGTGCGGTGGGTAGGGTTGGGTGCCATGGGCGGAGCCAGTGCCTTGTTGGTGGCCCTGGTAGTCTCATTCTTTTTAGCCCGGCAATTGGCCCGCCCTTTGAGGCGCATTCGGGACGGGACCGAGCAGGTGAGGTTGGGCAAACGGGACAAACTAGTGGACGTTGACCGATCGGACGAGATAGGGGATTTGGCCCGCGACTTCAACGAAATGGTTGCCAAGTTAAATGAATTGGAGGCCATGAAACGGGATTTCGTGGCCGGAGTCACCCATGATTTTGGAACCCCGCTTCACGCCATCAAGACAGCTTCGGAGCTGATGCAAAATGGCATGGCGGGTCCCTTGAGTGAAGCCCAAGCGGAATACCTCCTGATGATCTCCAACAGCACAATTCAACTCACATCGTTCGTCAATAACCTGTTGACGACCGCGCAGATCGAGGCCGCCAAGTCCGTTCCCTTCTACGAGCCTCTGGACCCCAAAGCCCTGGCCATGGAGGTGGCCGGTCTCTACCATGCCCAGGCCAGGAAACAAGGACTCGAATTGACCGTTTTGTGCGAGACCTTTTCGGGCCCAATCGTCTCGGATGTCATCATGCTCAGGCAGATCCTGACAAACCTGGTATCGAACGCGATGAAATACACCCTCAAGGGATCAATAACAATCCTGTTATCCCAGAAAGAAGGGGCCTTTGTGGTCCAAGTGAGGGATACGGGGGTAGGTATTGACCCCAAATTCAAGGATCTGGTCTTCGATAAATTCTTCCGGATCCATCAGCCCAAAGATTTCCCGCCGAGGGATGGTTCGGGTCTTGGGCTTTCCATCGTCAAAGGCTTGGCTGAGGCGATGGGCGGGTCGGTAAAACTTGAAAGTCAGCTGGGGGTTGGAACAACCATAACGCTTCGGTTTCCCCTTCGGCCCGACGAATCCACAAATGGGAGGGGTGTCTAGTTTGGCTAAAATACTGATCGTTGAGGATCAAAGCATGCTTCAATCGCTGTATAGGGCCCTTTTAACCCCCCAGGGTTTTGAAATCGAAATAGCTTCAAACTACCAGGAGGGGCTCCAAAAAACTGAAAGTTTCAAACCGGATCTAATGGTGATGGACGTAAATCTGCCGGATGGTTTTGGTCTGGACCTGTGCCAGTTCGTCAAGAAAACCTATCCGGGCGTTTTAGTCGTCATCGTATCCGCCTTGGGCGGTTCCGTTGATATGGCGGCCGGCCTAAAAATGGGGGCCGATGATTATATTTCGAAACCTTATAACGTCCGGGAATTCATTTCAAGGGTGAAGGCGCTTCTACGAAGTGTAGGGAAAATATAGGGGATGCCGTTCACGGAGCGGCCGGGGTGGAAACCGGAAACGGCTTTTCTGATGGAGAGAGGGAAATGGTCAAGATATTGGTGATCGAGGACAATCCCATGGTGCAAGCCTTGACCCGTGACCTTTTGAAAGAACAAGGTTTCGAGGTGGAAACAGCTTCCACGGGGGACGCGGGCCGAAAAAGGACTGAAAGTTTCGCGCCGGACCTGATTGTTCTGGACTTGAGCCTCCCGGATGATTTCGGCCTGGATATTTGCCGCGAATTGAAAAAAAAACATCCGAAATTGTTGGTGTTCATCATGACCGCGCTGGGAAATTCCCAAGACGTGGTGGAAGGTTTGGATGCGGGAGCCGATGATTACCTACCCAAGCCCTATAATCCCAGGGAATTCATCGCGAGGGTGAAAATGGTCCTACGAAAGTCCAATAAACTCCCGCCCTGATTTTTTCTGGCGCGTTAAGCCTATTCGTTGCTTCCGATGAGGGCGAAAGGGTATCGACATGATCTTAAGTTGGTTTGAAAAGTTCAAAAAGGGTTGGTTCCGATTTTTCACGACCCGGCGTAAGTGGAAGACGCTGGAATATTTGACTTATTTTTTATCCCTCGCCGTCATGGTTATGGCGGCAGTAATCCTGATAAAACTTACCCATGAAAAATCGTCGGTCCGGCGTGCTGCGGAAGCGGTGGAAACGCAAAGGGGCGGGGCGGGACAAGATGCCCAGCGATTTTCACCGGGGGAACTCCCGGCCCTGGACCGCGTGAGTTTTGTTATTTTCCAAAAGGGCGTCACGATTTCACGGGAGTCCGCTTCCGGTGAAAAGGGGATGGAGTCCTTGGTCCAAGCACCATGGGAGCCGCCTGTTCCATCGAGACTGGGGTCGCTTGCCCCGGAAGAGAAAGTTAAGTTCTTGGCCTTGGGGGGTATCCCGGCTTGGGTTCTGGCTATGCCTTTCAATGGAGGGCGGGTGGTTCTCTACCGGAGAATCCTTTGGATTGTCCCTGCCTGCTGGGGGTTGGTTTTTATCCTTTTCTTTTGGGGGGCCATGGCCTTTCCCCTCATGGTAAGGCAAATCCAGGTCCGCATTCAAACCACTCCGAACCTTTTCTGGCGGCAAACCGTTCTTTTCACCTTCGCTGCCGTTTTTCCCGTGCTTTTTTCGTGCGGCCTTTTGGTAACAATAGCGCTCGCGGGACAAAACATGGGGATCCATTGGCTGATTTCCGGCTGGCTGTTGACGTTCGCCATATTAGCGGTTCTGGCTTTATCCGTCTGGTCGGTCATGGTGGCCGTGAGGGACGTAAATCACCGCATCAATGATTCGCTCCTGATACTCGCGAATGGAATGGAAATGGCCTCCAACCTCGATTTCGACCACCCCATCATTCCTTTGACGCAGGACGAATTCGGCCTGATCAGTGAAGTATTCAACCAGTCGATGCACCGCTTAAAAACAAGGATCCGTGTCCTTCAAGCGATTTTCCGTTGTCTGCGTGTTTTCGGCGGTCAGTTGGACAGGGAAAAGGTCCTAAATCATAGTTTGGATTCCTTTGTGTCCCTGGGTGAATCCAAGGGAGTCGTGATCGCCGCTTGGGATGAGGACAGGAAGGAACTGGTTGTGGAGCGGGATTCGGAGGGGCGGGAAAAAGTCCTTGGATTGAGCTTTTCCGCGGGACAGGGCGGGTTCGGGG
Source organism: uncultured bacterium (assembly GCA_964531065.1). Taxonomy (GTDB): domain Bacteria; phylum Oederibacteriota; class Muellerivitia; order Muellerivitales; family Muellerivitaceae; genus PALSA-1180. The sequence continues at coordinate 1,675 of CAZHFP010000110.1, read as the reverse complement.
CTGTCATCCTGAATCCCGGGCTTTTGACCATCAATGGGGACGAGTACCTCAAGCTCGCCGATCAATGCGAAAATGAGGCGCGGTTGTGGGGAAAGCCGGACCCGGTGATGGTGATACCTATGCTGCTGCATGGAGAACTCAAGGGAGCGGTCGCGCTTTACAAAATCCAATCGGGTGATTTTGAGCTGGAGGTGAAGAGGGATTACCTGCAGGGGCTGGCCAATCAGATTTCCATTTTCCTCGAAAACACCCGGCTTTACCGGCTGGTCAGTCATGACCAATTAACCCAGCTGTACACCCACAATTTCCTCGAGGCCGAAATGTCGGAGATGGTGAAACAGTCCAAAAGATACAATTTACCTTTCACGTATATCATTCTGGATCTGGACCACTTCAAGCAGATCAACGACGAGTTCGGCCACTTGGTGGGCAACCAGGTGTTGAGGGCTTTGGTGCGGACAATGCGGAGCGTTTCACGGGATTCAGATCTTTTGGCCAGGTATGGAGGGGATGAGTTCGAGATCATATTGCCCCAAACGGACGAAACGGGCGCCTTGGCCTACGCGGAAAAGCTCCGGAAGGCGGTCGAGAGGACGGAAATTGTTTCTCCCGACGGGATTAAAATCCGTATAACCATCAGCGTGGGTTTGTCACCGGTCTTCACAAGCAATGATTCGGTTACCGCAATCCAGACCAGGGCTGACCAGGCGCTATATGAAGCCAAAGAACGAGGACGAAATTGCGTAATGGCCTACCGGCCGGAAAGTTAAAAAGTTCCATCCACGGCGGTCTATCACCAAGGGAATCACCAAACAATCCACGAAGATCGTTATCCAGCGGTAAGTCCATCAACCTAAACCTGAGACCGGCTATCCTTGACCTTTCAATCAATGTTTGAATTGAAGTTGAAGTCAAAATCGTAAACGCAAACCCTGAAGCAACCAAATGGTTTAAAACAATTGGTGGAGGGAACCGTCGAACCCCCTAACCCATAAAAACCAGCCTTGGTGAAGCCTGGGGCCGCCTTGACAAACCGGCTAAAACGTAATACGTTGTATTACAGATAGGAGATTTCCCTTGAAAACCATGTTAAATGTGCGTCTCACGCCCGAACTTGGGCGCCAATTGGAGAAAGTCTCAAAAGAAGAAAAGGTGCCTATCAGCGATATCGTCCGCGAATCGTTGACCCGTTATGTGGCGGTATTACGCTTCCGGGAGCTCCAGAAAAAAATGATCAAGAAAGCCCGGAAGAAGGGAATATTCACCGATGAGGACGTTTTCAAGATCGTTTCATGAGAATTGTCTTGGACACCAATGTTTACATTTCCGCTTTTGTAAGCAGGGGCCTTTGCGCCGAGGTTTATCAACATTGCCTCCAACACCACCAGCTCGTCCTTTCGGATTACATTCTTAAGGAAATCCAACGGAACTTGATCCATAAATTCGGGCAGTCGCCTTCCGATGTCTCCGAAACCCTCCAGATATTGGCCGAAGGGTCTTCCCAGGTGGTTCCCCAAGCTCTTGATCACCCTGTCAGCCGCGATTCGTCCGACGATCCCGTCATTGGAACGGCTGTGGCGGGAAAAGCCCGTTATTTAATCTCCGGTGACCCGGATTTACTGTTGCTCAAGCATTATGGGCACCTTCAGATTGTCTCTCCCAGGAAATTTTGGGA
>CAZHFP010000109.1:0-9278 GCA_964531065.1 uncultured bacterium | reverse complement strand
AAGGGTGTTCAGAAAAGACGGCAAGATCGCGTAATTCGCCTGGGGCCAGACGTTGTCGGCGGTATCAAGGGTGTAGCTTTTACCCGGGGCGTTAATCGTACTGATCATCTGCTGGAAACCCTGCTGACGGGTGGCGGGATCGCTGTTCAAATTCAACACCGTTTGCATTTGGACCGCCGTCGGGCCAACGGCTCCTTCCTGAGCCATGGCCATGGCGGTGATGATGCTGAAGGGTGAAAAGAAAATGTTGCCGGGCTGCGTTTGATATTGATTGTACAATTTCGAACACAAAAGATTGTCCGCCTGGGGCGGAGTATAGAGGACCTGAACGGGGGTTGGCACCGGCGTCGGTAACGTTGGACCCACCGCCATAACGGACAAGACCCCTGATTTGTTGCAGCCACCACCCAAGATGAGGAACGCTGATAGGACAGCCAATAGCCCAAATGTCTTCATATAGGAACCCATAAAAAGCCTCCCCAACCCTGATATTTCAAATCTTTGAATATCTGCTCATTAGTAATGAGCCGGTTGGAGGATGTTTATTCCAAGGATTTTGGGACAAAATAAGGGAATTAGGGGTTTCCGGGGCGGGCTGGCGGGGCCGATTTATACGTTTTCAACCATGCCGTCAAGCCGGGCATATTCGGATTGATCTTGAGCACTTCCTCAAAGCAATGAACCGCGTAGTCCCTGCGGCCCAAACGGAAATAGATATTCCCCAATCCCCACCAGGCCAGCAGATTTTTTTGGTCGTTTTGGATCGCCTGGGTGTAAAGGCCGATGGCCTCGGGATACTTCCCCTGTTGTTCCAATTCCTTCCCTTGCTTGAGGGTGTCCGGCGCGAGTTTGAATTGGATTTCCAAATCGTTCCCGCTGTCAGCCGGCGAAGACGCTGTCGGAGGCGCGTTCGAAGCGTCCGCGGAAATAGAGGCGGAAGTTTTCGGATTGAAAGGAAGGGCCGGGGAAGCCGATGCCGCTGAAGGAGGCAAGCTCTCCGTTCCCGAATTGGCTTTTGGGACACTCAAATCGGTTGAGGCGGTCCTGCCCGCGGAGGACGAAATTCCAAAATGATAGGAAAGGCTGAAGCGGTGGGAAGTTCCCAAGTCTCCCATCGGAAGAAAAGCGTAGTCCAAGGATAAACCTTCCCAGCTATATCCCACCCCCAACGTTAACCCGTTTAATCCGCCCAGTTGGTTGTCCACCAGGTCCCATTGGTACCCGGCCCTCAAGGCATAGTGGCCCGCGTAAACCGCTTCCACCCCCGTTTGAAGGCGGCTCAAGCCTCCCGCTTCCACGGATCCGGCTCCGGAAACTAACAGCCTCCAATCCCGGGACAGATCCGGAGAAAAAGAGGTCCCTCCCCGCAAAGCAAAGGGCAAATCACCCTGGCTTCCATTTTCACCCAGCCCTTCAAAAGCCAATCCTATTTTCCATTCCGGTGAAAGCCGGAATAACAAACCGCCGTCGAGGGAAAAAAACTGATAAAGATTGCCCGCCAAATTTTCCTGCGATGCCCTCAGTGCCAACCCAACGGAAAAATTTCGGAGGAGGCTCATTCCCCATCCCCCCTCCAGGGCGATCCGGTTGGCGGAAAGGGAGGGTTCGGTGTTCCCAAGGGAATCCCTTCCCTCAAAGGAACCGAAATTGACGTAATGGACCGCGACACCCAACCCTCCTAAATTTTCCAAAGGAAGAGCGATCATGAGCGTTTCCAGGCTCGTGTCTCCCACCCAGACCTGGTGATGAAGGGATAATTCTCCCGACGCCAGGGCGCCCAACCCCGCGGGATTCGAAAAAAGGGCGGAGCCGTCGTCCGCCACCGCCACGAAAGCGGAGGCAAAGGCCGCGGAACGGGCTGAAGCTAGGTCGTTGTCCAGCGGAATGGAAAGCCTGGCGGCGTCGGTCAAGGATTGGGCCCAACATGACGCATTCAAACAAAGAAAAAAAGCCAACACGAAGCCACGAAGACTCGAAGAAGGAATTTGAATCCTGAAAAAATATAAACTTTTTGTTTTTCGAAATTCTTCGTGCTCTTCGTGTCTTCGTGGTAAGTATTGAAATGTTTCTTTCATTTCAACACCATGAATTTTTTGGTCTTCAGCCATTCTTCACCGCCGGATCCGTACCGCAGCCGTATCCGGTAGAAATAAACCCCAGCCGCGAAACGGCGGATATCCAGAACCGCTATTTGAGCCCCGCAGTTTTGGTCTTGCTGCAGGCTCGCCGCCAGGTCGCCGCGCTCATTGCGCACGAGAATTTCCACGCTGCCTGATTCCTTCAAGAAATAAGCGAAGCGCATTTCATTCCCTACCGCCGGGGCGGGATAGGTGAAGCATTCCCCCGGCCCGGGGGGCTTCGGGCCGGTATAGCCGGGCGGACAGGACGGGGGAGCCAAAGTCGGAGTGATCGTAGGCGTTAGGGTGAATGGGGGGGTGGGGGTTGCCGTGGGATTGAAAAAAAGCGCGCCTCCCGGATAACCATAGGCGTCACGAACCTCAAAGCCATAGGCCAGAACTCCGAAAGGGGCCGGCGCCGTCAATCGGTGGGCCGCGGCCGTCACCGAAACCGCCGCGCCAGAAAAACCGCTGGAGCCGATGGGAACAAAGGTGGCCGCCGGAATCGGCGTGCGGTCCATCGTCACGGCGCCGGCGATGGAGGCCGGCGCCGTAATGTTTTCGTAATTAACGCTGAAGCCTGTCCAGGGACTCGACACCAGGTAGTCGGAGGCCCAATCGTTCACCGGGGGCAACGTGATCATCGAGGGGTCGCCCTGGGCCGCGCCGTCCAACAAACGGCCGTTTGAATATTGCTCGACAAAGATCGGATGGTTGGAAGTAATGTTGGAAGACGCCGTTAAGATCCCCTCGTAAAATTGTCCTCGGTTTAAACTGGCCGTTGGAGAGCCGTTCACCGTGACCGCCGTCCCATCTTGCGACGCCAGAAACCTGAAAGTGTCTCCTCCCGTCCGGGCGGCTAGCGGCAGCGATAAAAAATGAATGCCCCACCATTGGGTGGGCCAAAGCTCCTCCACAATATAATTGCAGGTTCCCACGGTAACGGGAATATCGGCGCAGGAATTCCCGGCGAATAGGGCCACCGGCTGGTTGGAAGAAATAAGGGTACCGGACAGATCCAATCCTGAAGTGCCGTCTTGAAGCTGATAAACATCCCCCTGGTTGAGGGCGACGTTGTAAGGGACATTCGCCGTGTGCGGCCCGGAAGTCACGGGAAGGGTCAGGGTGATGGAAGTTCCATTTTGAGTCCCCGCCACGGAAAATTGGGTCCATACCCCGGTCAGGATGACGGAATTAGCGTAGGCCTGAACAATATAGGTTACTCCCAGCGCGTTGACCGGCAGCCCGAGGAAACCATCACTGCTGTCCGTTTCGGCGTTGAATCCCACCACGCCCACCGGATCCTGGGCCGTCACATGGATTCCCAAGGGCGAAACCCCGTCCACATCCGTATCGTCCACCGCGCTGGGAAGGATCACTACCGCCGAACCTCCCGCGGGAACCGAAAAGGAAGTTGAAAAACCAATTCCGGGGACCTGCACCAAGCCGCTCGTGCCGGTCACGCTCGAAATGAATAATTCCTGGTCTCCCGGATTGATCCCGTCACTTTGAGGAAAGGCCAGCCAGAACTCGGTTCCCTGGCTGCCGATAGCGACGGCGGCCTCTAAAGGCGGAGCGAAACCTCCGCAACAAAACAGGCACCCGAGAAAATAAAAAATGAAATAACGAAGATTGGACTTCAATAGGAACATTCCCCGATGGGAGAAAAAAGGCATGGGTGGATATCAACCGCCTTTCCCCTCAAGAATAAACCTCGAAACTCCATTCGATATTATAGGTCCATCGGCCATGGGTTTCCCTGGGTGAAATCGGCCTTAAACCGTCCTCGCCGTAGGAAGGCCGGCTTTCCGTCAAGGCGCGGACCCTCCCGATGAGGGTGTTCCGTTTTGCTTAAGGTTTCGTTTTATTTTTTGGCTCAATTTGGAATGCCTGCGTCTGAACCTGGCCCGGGCTTAGCGTTTTGATTTGATATCCCCCGGGCAGGGCCTTACGGCCGTCGTCCCTTTTTCCGTCCCAGGTAAAACTGCTCTCGCCCGCCGGCAGGTAGCCCGCGTAAACTTCCTTGACGTTGGCGCCATGGGAATCCAGGATGCAAACCGTCACGGGGCCCGCTTGGCTGATGGCCACCTTAATTTTGAGGCGGGAATATCCCTTCGCCGGGGAAAGATCCAGCGGCGGCGACCCCGCCGGGCGGGTCCCGTTCATTGAAATAGGAACCGCCTGAACAGGAAACGAATCGGGCACTCGGGATCCCGAAAGCCCTTCGGGATTTTTCGTGATCGGAAGCGAATCAGGAACAACTTCTTTTTTCGCCTTCGATTTTTCAAGCGAAACCTCGGAAGAAGCGGCCGCGTTGAGCCCGACGGAGGGGTTCGACAGGGAAAGCGCGGGCGCGGCGGAAGAAGTTTCCCCGTTCCGTGAGTGGCGCCACCATCCCAGGCCGCCGGCCAAAGCCAGGGCGAAAAAGAGCAGGCCGAGCCTCACACGCCAACCGGCATTTTTCCCGGGATTGGAATCCGGACCCAGGTCCGGCAAGCCGAACCGGGCGTAGACCTCCGCGGCTTTTTCGGCGAAACGGTTGGCCGCCTCAGGAGAGGAAGCCAATAGCTCGTCCAAAGCCTCTTCTTCGCCGAAGCTCATGTCGACCGTAAAAAATTTATCAACTAAATCATTCATCTTTTTCCCCTGAAATGACTCTTCGAACCAGATCCTTGAGCGTTTCCCGGCAGCGGGCCAGCCGGGACATCACCGTCCCCATGGGAACCCTCAAAATCTCACCGATCTCAACGTAGCTTTTCGCGCCCTCGTCCCTCAAGGTTAAAAGATCCCGGCAGGGCTTGCCCAAACCTTCTTTTCCTTTTTCCAGCGCGGCCATCCTGCGGGCCTTCTCCGCCTCCAGCCGACCCGCGTCCTGCAGGGAAAGGGCGTCCGGAACCATCAGCATTTCCATATCTTCCTGGGCCAAGACGGCCATTCTTTTTCGTTTACGCCAGCGCCGGTAGCAGAGGTGGACACAAATTTGCCGGAGCCAATGTCCCAAACTGGACCGAAACTCGAACCCGCTTAATTTTTGAAAAGCCGCGGCGAAAGTGTCCTGAAGGATATCCTCCAGGTCCGAATCCCCATACCCCAGGATATGAACGCAGGTACGGCGTAAGGGTTCCCGGTGAAGCTTCACCAACAGCTCCTGGGCCGAAGCGTCACCCTCCAATATTTTCCGGACTAGCTCCCGGTCTTCCATTCCTCATCCCCCATCCGGCTCTGGAAACCGCAACGTCCCAAGACAATGGAGGTCCTCATCAGGAACCCTTCATAGGTCTAGAGCCATTTCGGCGCGGTTTATTCCATGAATTTAATTTGGTGATAAAAGTCAGGCAAAACATGGCTTTTGGCGGGGTGATCAACGGGTCAGTAAAATCTTGCCCTTCCCCAACACATTCTGGCCGTTTTGAATGACATAAAAATAAACGCCCGGGGCAACCGGAGAACCTTGAGGATTATTGCCGTTCCACGTCCCCAAATCACCCTGAATGGCCGCCTTGCCCGCCAACTCGCCCGAAATCGTATAAAACAACACAGTGGCACTGGGCGGCAGGCAGCTGATTTTCAGTTTATTTCTTCCCGCGAAAAAAGGATTGAAGGGGTTGGGCCAAACGTGGGTCACACAGGTGGGCGTAAAGGTGGGAGTGTTGGTCAGGGTATTCGTGAGGGTGGGAGTGTTCGTAATGGTTGGAGTGTTTGTAATCGTAGGGGTCTGGGTGGGGGTGGCCGTGATGGTGGGAGTAAGTGTGATGGTAAAGGTGGGGGTGATGGTGAAGGTGGGAGTGATCGTAGGGGTCAACGTTGGCGTGTTGGTCGGGATGAAGGTAACCCCTCTAGCCAGAATATAAACCATACCCTGCGTGCCGTCGGGAGCTGTATAGGGCTTGTTAAAGGAGTCGGTGGCGATGACCAGCGGATTGAAAGAAGCCGGCCAGCTGTCAAAACCGTTATGAACCGAGTAACCCCAGTTGGAGAGCATGAGGTTGGTCACCCCCGTCAAAGCCGGGCTGGCGGAAATAATATCGGCTTTGTTGGCATAAGGCGATGCTGGGATGGAAGTGGAATAAGCGGCTTCGGCCGTAAAGGTTCCAAAGCCAGATAAGAGAGGGACCAACGTTCCCGCGGCGGAGTTTTGAAAGGCACAGCTGAGGCTCACGTAAAGCCCTGTCCCGGGGCCGGCCGAGGCAAAGTTGACGAAATTCTGGACCACCGCCACATTCACCCCACTACCGAAAATATGAAAATCCGTGTCCGTTCCGGCCAAGAGGACGTTTCCCGTGACAGCGGGAACCCAGACCGCTTCGTTGGCAATAGCCGTATCCCAAATGGTGGTGGGACTCGTAAAGCAGGAGCCGATGTTGCCGCCGCCCGAACAATCGGCGAAAACGATCACGTTGAAGGCCGCGAATTCAGCGGTGGTTTTGGTTGCCCAGGTGGCGGAATTCCAAACGGTGACGTTGTAACCGGGCGTTGAATCGGCGTAACAGCCGGCGGTGGGACCGTAAACCAGCATGTTCAAAAGCGCGTAGCTCCGAGCGGGAAAAAGGAAAAGAACGGAAACCGCCGCTAATAAATAAATTTTCAACCTAGGTGAAGTTGCCTTCATATGTTCCCCATCGATACCGGCCTTAAGAGTCCGGAATTGCCCTTCAAGGCATGGTCATGACTAATAATTAAACGGAACTATTCATTTGGCAATTCTTTTACAATAACCCTCGCCCCTTGAGGGAGAGGGCAGGGTGAGGGGTACCTTAAGTTCGTAAATACCACCCTCATCCCGGCCTTCTCCCCTCAAGGGAGAAGGGGTAAGGTCAAAAAAATATTCTTTTCCATCCGCGTTGCCAAATGGTTTGTTCCCAAATTAAAAACTTATCTTACCACTATATTTTTTTCGCTTTCCAATATAAACGGCCCTTTGTCTTCCGCTCCAAAATCACGTTCAAACAAGGGGTTCAAGCGCCGGCCAACGGAAATCCAGGGCCCCTCAGTCTTTTTGAATGCTTCCGGGAGTTTCACGGAACTTCCATCAATCTCCCTTTTTTTCCCATGACCGGGACGGACGGTTAAAATAAAGCCATGAACCACGCCTCTGATTTCCTGCAAGACCTGGCCCTGGTGCTTTGCGTGGCCGCGGTCACCACCCTTCTTTTTCACCGCCTGCGCCAGCCCCCGGTGCTGGGTTATCTTTTGGCAGGGCTCCTGCTGGGCCCCCACTTTTCTTATTTCCCACTCTTCGCCCACGAGGACACGGTCAAGACCCTGGCGGAGCTGGGCGTCATCCTCGTGATGTTTTCCATCGGCTTGGAATTCAGCCTCGAGAAATTCATCAAAGTTCTCCCGACCGCGGGGCTCACCAACCTCATTGAGCTTTCCTTTATTATCTGGCTCGGTTACAGCGCCGGACGCCTGATGGGCTGGTCGCCCTTGGAATCCCTCTTTACCGGCGCCATTGTTTCCCTGGCCAGCACCATGATTGCCTCCAAAGCTTTGTTGGATGAGCGGGTGGACGTCAAACTTTCCCGGGTTATCTTCGGCATCCTCGTGGTTCAGGACATGGTCTCGGTGCTTCTTCTGGCCGTCCTCACGCCCCTCGCCCAGGGCGCCCACCTTTCTTTGTCCGGGCTCATGATGACCTTGGGAAGCCTGTTGGGATTTTTAGGGCTCCTTTTTGGGATGGGCTACCTCATCGTCCCCCGGGTTATTCGGTATGTCGTTTCATTAAGAAACACGGAGACGCTTTTAGTGACCACCATCGGCCTTTGTTTCGCCATGGCTCTTTTAGCCCAAAAGGGCGGCTACTCGGTGGCCTTGGGCGCCTTTCTCGCCGGCATGCTCGTGGCCGAGTCGGGAGCCACCACGACCATCGAGCGCCTGATCCACCCGGTGAAGGATATGTTTGGGGCGGTTTTTTTTGTGGCGGTTGGAATGCTGGTGGATCCCTCCACGTTGGAAAAACATTGGGGCGCGATCTTGGTCCTGACCCTGGTTGTCATCGTGGGACAAACCCTCAGCGTTTCGGTGGGAGCTTTTTTAAGCGGGCGGCCCCTGCGGACTTCCATCCGGGCCGCCATGAGCCTGACGCAGATCGGTGAGTTTTCCTTCATCATCGCCCAGATCGGGGTTTCCCACGGCGCCATCGGAGGATTTCTCTATGACATCACTGTGGCGGTTTCGGTGGTGACGGCCTTCACTACGCCGCTGATGATCCGAGCCTCCGAACCCTTTTCCCGTTTCGTGGACAGCCACCTGCCCAAACCGCTTCAGACCTTTTCCGCCCTCTATGGCTCTTGGCTGGAGGAACTGAAAACGGCCAAAGAAGAAGAATCCTTCGGAAAAAGGGCATGGCGGCTGATCGGCTTCCTCTTCTTGGACACCTTTTTCCTGATCGGTATCGTCATCACGACCGCCGCTTCCACCCACCAATGGCTTCCCAGCTTGGAGGCAACCTTTCACATTCCAACGGCTTGGGGAAAAATCCTATTGATGGCCGTCGGTTTCGCGTTCGCGGTCCCCTTTTTCCTCGGCGTGATGAATTGCGCGAAAAACCTGGGGGGACTTATCGCGACCAGGTCCATTCCAAAAGCGGACGAGGGCCACGTGGATTTGGGTCATGCCCCCCGACGGGTATTAACCCTGACCCTGCAGTTGGCCATTGTTTTCGCCGTGGGCCTTCCCCTACTGGCGGTCACCCAGCCTTTTCTACCTTTCGGTTATAGTCCCTTCTTATTAGTGACCATCGTGATCATCCTGGGGATTATTTTCTGGCGCAGCGCGGTGGACCTGCAGGGCCATGTTCAAGCGGGTGCCCAAATGGTGGCGGAAGCCTTATCCAGCCACGCCCCGAAAAATCAGGAAGTATTCTTGGAGCAAATCAGCGCGGTGGTGCCGGGCATCGGGGCTCCTACTTCCACCACCATTGATCCCGAAAGCCTGGCCGTGGGCAAGACGTTGGCGGAGCTTAATTTAAGAAGCCAAACCGGATGCAGTGTTATCGCCATCACCCGCAACGGCGAGCGGATCCTGATGCCCGCGGGCCGGCAAGCCGTTCAGGCGGGGGATGTGTTGGTGTTGGTGGGAACCCAGGAAGCGGTCGCGCAGGCGAAAGCATTACTTCAAAAATGAGGGTTTTTAAGGATGGGTTCGAGTCCAACCCGGGGA
>CAZHFP010000108.1:0-9294 GCA_964531065.1 uncultured bacterium | reverse complement strand
TTTCGGAATTGCTCGTTTTGAGGAAGGCGGAGTTTGACAACATCCTGATGAAGAACCCCGGCCGGGCCGCGAAAGTAAGGCAGGCCTACTTGAACCGTGCGGCGAAGAACAAGAAATAGGTTCCAGAACTGGTTGATTGTAATTTCACCCCTCACCCTACCCTCTCCCTCAAGGGGCGAGGGAAATAAGGTTACAGCTTCAACACATTCACCGGCAGGGACGCGTTGACTTCCGGGTGAAGCTTGATCTTGACCAAGTATTCGCCCACTAAACGGATAGGCTCATCCAGAACAATCTTCTTTTTATCAATTTCAAAGCCCTTTTGCTTCAGGGCCTCCGCGATTTCCGCGGAAGTAATGGACCCGAACAAACGGCCTTCTTCCCCAGCCTTATGTTTAAGTGAAATGGTGATGCCCTTGATCTTGTCCGCTAGGGCCTGGAACTCTTCCTTTTCCCGTTCTTTCTTACGGTCCTGGGCTTTTTTCCCTTCCTCAAATTGCTTCATCGTTCCGCTGTTAGCCTCAATGGCTAGGCCATTGGGAATAAGAAAATTGCGGGCGTAGCCTTCCTTCACGTCCAGAAGCTCGCCTTTTTTTCCGATTTTGGGAACGTCGCTTTTCAAGAGTACTTTCATAAAATTCCTAACTCCTAATTTCTAATTCCTAATTGCCTAAGTCGTCGCCGTTGGTTGGGGTGCGGCCGTTTTTATCTTCCGGAAATCAAACCAGACGTCCAAGACCCCAAAGCAGCAAATGGTCTCAAAAATCAGGTTTAAAAGAACCAAATAGCTGAGGATTCTAAGTGCCGAGGGCAGGCGCCATTTGTGAAAAAAGAAAGAAATAATGCTTAAGCCGCCCAAGGTGTAAAGACCCACGAAAAAAACCAACAGATTATTTCCCACGATATTCATCGAACTATTTTCTCTAAAAACCAGTTTCAAGATCGCGCCAGCGATCAAACCAAAGACAAGGGGCTCCGGGACGATCCATTCCCTAAAAGCGACAGCTTTGGAAACCTTCGGGGTCACCCGCAAAAGAATGGCGGATGACAGGTAATAGGCCAAAAGCCCCATCACCAGGCAATTCAACGCCACCCAGGCGGGAAAGGACTGGACCACATATTTTTCATAAACTTCTTTGAACATGCCGATCCGGTCAGCGGACGCGCCCTGGCCCGACAACCACTGGGTTTGATGGTCCCAAGCCTCGTCAAAGTATTTTTGAAACGTGGGGACCAGACCTTGCTGTAGGGAGGACTGCATTAGGAAAAATAACCCGATAAAAAACAAAGCCAGGGTTACGGCGCCGGCCAGGACCACCACACGGGGCTTTAGGCCCCGCAGGAGCGCCCAAGAAGCGGCCAAGCAGGTGAGTCCCACGAGAACCAGGAGCAAAACCAGCTTGATGAAAAGATCCAACGCGACGTCCAAAGGAATCTCCTTGGGTTAACAGAATGAGAAAAAAGTCCATAGAACGGACTTTCCCCCATGCGCCCTAATTTAAAAGGATAAAGGGCATGGGGACGTCCCCATTTTCATTATTATTTCCCAAAGATGAAATGGGGGTTCTTATTTTCGTCGCGAATCACCCCTTGAAAGAAAAGGGGTCAAATTCGATTCGCTCCAAACCCGTGGCTGTTGACAGGGCGCAAAACCAATTCGCAATGCCCTGTTAGGCGTTGGCGAAAGGCAGAAGAGCGATATTGCGCGCCCGTTTGATGGCGACCGTCAGCTCGCGCTGATGGCTGGCGCAGGTTCCCGTCATGCGGCTCGGCACGATCTTGCCCCGCTCGCTGATGAAGGAACGGATACGGTTAAAATCTTTATAATCGATGGCGACGACTTTTTCCTGGCAAAAGCGGCAGGATTTCCGGCGCGGACGGCGGAACCTTCCGCCTCCACCTTCCCGGCCTTCGCCGCGGGGTCCGTCTCCACGATGTTCGCTGCGGGGTTTGAATTCTCTTTTCTCTTCCATTTTAAATCTCCTTGGTTTTTCTTTGGACAATTAATAGTTGTGGTTAATCAGAACGGGATGTCTTCCTCGCTGCCGGCCGAAGCGGGCCCTTGCGGGGCGCCCTCGTCTTCAACGCCGCCTTCGTGAGGAGCGTCACTTCCACCGCCCTTGCCTCCCCGGTTCAAGAACTGAACCCGGTCCGCGACGACTTCCATGATGCTGCGCTTTTGTTTGTCATCGGTTTCCCAGGACCGGCTTTGAAGCCGTCCCTCGACAAAAAGCGGATCGCCTTTTTTCAAGTACTCGCCCGCGGCCTCGGCCTGCTTGCGCCACACGACGACCGTGACGTAGCAGACTTCTTCTTTTTTTTCTCCGGCCTGGGACTGATAAACCCGGTTGATCGCCATTCTTAAATTGGCGACGGGAGCCCCGCCGGCGGTATAACGCAGTTCGGGGTCCTTGGTTAGGCGTCCCATCAACATTACTTTATTAAAATCTGGCATGTTGCCTCCCCTTCTCTTAAGCCGTTATGGGTTAGTGACGGTTGTCGAAGCCGCAGGAGGAGCCGCTGGCACGCTGGAAACAGGAGCCGCAACCGGGGCCGCCGGAGCGGTCGTCGGATTGACGGGCGCCGAGGTGGAATGGCTGGGGCCCGAACTAGAAGGTCCCGAGCTGGGGCGGTTGGAGCTCATGTGCCGCGAGGGTCCTGACCTTGAATGGGTCGAATGGGCGCCGGAAGTATCCAGGCTTTTTCCTGTGCGGACCGGCTTCACCTTGGGCTTCAAGTGGCTGATGGTATCTTTCACGATGGAAAATTTGATGACCTTTTCCATTAGGCGCAGATTACGGGTGACTTCCGCGATGCCTTCGGTGGAAACTTGCAGGTGGAAAAAAATGTAATGACCGTCGCGGTGTTTCTTGACGGCATAGGCCAGGCGGCGTTTTCCCCAATCGTCTTTCTTGAGGACCGTGCCCTTGGTGTCCGCGGTGATCTGCTCCACCTTGGCGGAAACAGCCGTCATTTCCTCCGGTGCAGCGCCGGGATCCAAAATATAAATAACATCGTATTTCAAAAGATTAGACATGAACTACCTCCCTTTGGATTCCTCATCGTGGATGAGGATAGTTCCTCCTGTCTTTCCCGGAGAAACAAGGCTTGTCAGAGATCCTAGAAGGACATCTTCGAAGCAGGGGTGGAGTATAGGCCTTGGGAGGATTTGATTGCAACCGCAAAAAAAACAGAAATTTAGCCACCGATGAACTCTGATTTAAGACGGTAAAACCAATAAAAATAGACATAGAAGGTTTTTTAGGGAGGCCAAATAAGCCACAGACTCGCCTCGGCGCAGCCTTAGCCAAGCCGGGTGAACACGGACGGGCCTTCCCCGCACAGATAGATCCTAAGCTTTTTCAGTTTTCCAGGGGGTTCGGGATAACCGGGGATCGTGAATCACAACCGTTCCAGCGATAAAATCGTGGATGGCCCTTTTCTTTTTATTCAAGAAAAGGACCACGAATTCGGTGAGCACAAAGGCCTGGGTTGCCCAGGCGATATATACGGCTATTTCCGGAACGAAGGAATCGATCAAGGCGGGCCTTTTCGCCCATTCGGCCGAGGCGAATTGCGCCCCGGAAACCATCGAGACAGCCTTTAATTCCAAAAACAAAACCACGGCCGTTAAAAATGTTTCAACTGAATTCCGCAGAAGGGCGTTCTTCCAAGTCGCGGGAGTTCCATCCACTTTCACCACCTTGATCTTAGCCGCCATTTTGCCGGGGGTTTGGCCCCAAAGGGCGATGCAGCCGATGTGGTAAAAGCGGTAGAAAAGAAACCCCAGGAGGGTCACGGCCCAAAAACTCGTGATGGAATAATTCCGGATCAAAAGAAAAAACCTGGCAGCGGACCAAACAAAAGCCTTATCCACGAAAGAAGATAGGACTCGGGGAACAAAGCCGGCGTAAATACAAAATTTGCATTTTCCGCATTTGGCCCCAGAGGCTTTTTCCCCGCAGCGGGGGCAGGTCCACTCGCCCTTCCGGGAAAAGATCCGGACATCCATGGGAGTGGTTATTTCCCGCGCTCAAGCCGCAAGGTTTCCGGCACCGAATCGGCCACGTCGGACGGGCCCCAGAATTGGATGGGACCCGGGCTGGTGAAATCATCCTCCAACGCCCATTTTTTACGGAGCGAAGCGAAGGCCTTGAAGGGCTTGCCTTTTAAATCAACTAAGGCTTTTTGGATGACCGGTTTGTCTTTTCCATGGCGGCGTTCCAAGTTCATCATCATGGTCAAGGGCACTCCCCCGGCTTTCCACTGGGAAGCCGGCTTTAAAAGATCGCGCACGCTGGAAAGATACCCGGTCAGGCCCGCGGCCACCAGGTAAGACGCGGTGAAACCCAGCGAATAACAATAGTCGGCGTCAAAGTTGGAAGGGTCCGCGCAGCGCCCCTCATAGCCGAAGAAATGCCCCTGGCCGGAGAATTTGCCCTGGAACTTTCCTTCTTTCTTCCAATGCTTCAATTTATGGTCCACGGCTTCAATCAGGAGTTTTTCCGTCTCGATTTTGGAAACCTGCACGTTGCCGTGGGGGTCCCGGTCCGCCAAGAGTTGGACCTGTATGGAATGGGGCAGGGAGTGGAAGGCGTTCTTGGATTCCTCGCTCAAGTGTTGTCTCACGAAACTGACCTTTTCCTCAGCCGTTTCCATCTTATCTACGTCCGGGTGATGGGCAAGGGTGTCGTTAAGCTCGCTAATGAGTTTTTTCATTTCGGGAATAAATTCCAGAAGCCCTTCCGGAACCACCGCAATGCCATAATTCATCTTTTTCGCCGAACGGTCCGCCACCACTTGGGCCACTTGCGTGATGATTTGCTCCAGGGTCCACTTGTTAGCCGCTACTTCTTCGGAAATCAGGCAAAGGTTGGGGTGAACCTTCAAGGCCACTTCCAATCCGATATGGCTGGCCGAGCGGCCCATGACCTTGATGAAGTGCCAATACTTCTTCGCCGAGAGGCAGTCCCGGCCCACGTTGCCCGCCAGTTCGGCGTAAACCTTGGTGGCCGTGTCGAATCCAAAGCTCACTTCGATCTGTTCGTTCTTGAGGTCGCCGTCAATGGTCTTGGGACAGCCGATGACGCGAAGGCTGCTGTTGCTTAACTTGAAATACTCAGCGAGGACCGCCGCGTTGGTGTTGGAATCGTCCCCGCCAACCACAACGAGGGCCGTGATGCCGGCGGCGGTTAAATTTCTCTTTACGGTCTCGAATTGGTCCCGGGTTTCCAGCTTGGTGCGGCCGGACCCAATGATGTCAAATCCCCCGGTGTTGCGGTAACCCACCAGAAGCTTCTCGGTAATTTCCATTTTCTTGTTTTCCACCAGTCCCGAGGGCCCGCCGAGATAGCCGGTCAGGGTATTTTTTTTGTTTAGTTTTTTCAGGCCGTCGAAAAGTCCCGCCACCACGTTATGCCCGCCCGGAGCCTGGCCGCCGGAAAGGACCAAAGCCACCTTGATGGGCTTATTCATGGAAGCGGAAGCCTTGCCCAACGCGAAAGAAACTTCCGGCTGGCCGTAGGTGCTGGGAAAAAGTTTTTTGATTTCAGCCTGGTCGCTGATGGATTGGCTGGCGCGGCCTAACTTGACCGCGGTCTTGGAGGCCTTCCCCATCAAAACCTTGGGAAGTTTGGGTTCATAGCCGGCGCGGGAAGCCTGAAGCGGGGAAACGTTGGATTTCATGGGGTTCATCTCATCCTCCGGAAAGAAAATAAAACTTCAATTAACCACCCCTTCGATAAACTCAGGGCCCTGAGGCACTCGAAGGGCAAGGTCACCAAGAAAGGCATGAATTAGTCATCCCTAAAAACGTGGCGTATTATACCCGGCTTGTTAAAAGGTCAAAATCAAAAGAATAATTGGTTCTCGCGACTTTTCACCATTTTGTCTTTTGTTTTACTTGGTGCCCTTGGTGAACTTGGTGTTGAAATGAATTTTGCGGCGGTTTTTACTTTTCGGGAAGGCCCGTTCTTTGAGTTCCTCCGCTTTTTTTTTGAGGGTTTTTAACAGCTGGCGGGCCCAGACAAACTCAGTAGCAAGGATCGTCAGACCCACGGGAATGACGATAATGGCGGGACCCGGAAGAAACACAAGGATGATGCCGAACAAGAGAACGGTTCCGCCGATGCAAAAAACCACGAATTTTCGCACCAACCGGTAAATATGGTGATGTTCAACGGCCGGCTTCATCGATTTTTTATTATTTATTTTTTTACCCGGCGCTTTATTCAAAACATCACCTCGGAAAAGCCTCTTTTACCCCACCGTCAACAGGGAGCATAGCACCCGTTGTCTTTGAGGCTCGGGGAGAGGCCAGGAACAAGACCGCTTCCGCCACATCCTCGGCCCAAACCTTTGTTTTTAAGAGATTCCTTTGGGCGTAAAAATCCTGGAGCTTGCCGAAGGGAATGCCGTAGGACTTGGCCCTTGCCGCCCCCATGTTATCCCATAATTTGGACCCGTTAAAAATAGCGTCAGGGTTCACGATGTTCACGCGGATGCCGTCGGCGCCGTGCTCAATGGCGAGGATGCGGGCCAGCTGAACCGAGGCGGCCTTCGCCGCGCTATAAGCGGCGAAATCCTTGCCGGGGGCCGTCACGTTTTTAGTGGCATTGAGTACAAAGCTTCCGCCCAAACCCTGCTTTTGAAGAATTTTAACCGCTTCCTTCGCCACCAAAAAATGTCCTGTGGCGTTGACATTTTGGCTCAACTGCCAATCGGCCAGCTTTAAATCCTTTATCGCGGAACTCTTGGCCACGCCGGCGTTGGAAAAAACCACATCCAGCCCGCCAAAGGTCAGGACACATTTTTCAAAAGCGGCCCTTACGCTTTTTTCATCACTGACGTCCATACCGCATCCCGCCGCGGCCCGGTCCCCGTACTTCTCAAAAATGCCCGCGACCGTTTCGCCCGCGCCCTTTTCGTCCAAATCGGTCACAAAAACCTGGGCACCTTCCTTGGCGAAAGCAAAAGCCGTGGCCCGGCCGATCCCGCTGGCGCCGCCCGTCACGAGGACGACCTGCCGCGAAAATTCTTTTTCCTTGGGTAAAAGCGTCAACTTGTAGTTTTCCAGAGGCCAATATTCAAACCGATGGATTTCCTTTTCATTAATCGCCTGAAACCGGCTGATAGAGGAAGCGTTCTGAATCACCCGAAGATTATGGTGGTACAAATCCTGGACAATCTTGGCCGCTTGGTAGTTCTTTCCCGTCGTGACCATCCCTAACCCGGGAATGAGGATAATCCGGGGATAGGGGTCTAATTGGTTAAGCTGGCCGGTTTTATAACGGTTGAAATAACGCAGATAGTTCTTCTTATATAGAAGCAGGGCATTTTTTAATTGAGCCGCTAACTTTGCCGGATCCTTTGAAGGCTTTGCGGCAAACAGAGGCTTGGGCTTGATATGCATTAAATGATCCGGGGTCATGGGCCCCAATTGGGAAGCCTTCTCGGCTCCCGGACGTCCCACAAAATCCAAAACTTCGGGAGAAGAATCCCAAAGCAGAATCATCTTTTGATTTTCACTGATAACACCGCGAATCATGGGAAGCAGGCCCGCCATTTGCTTTTGCCGCTCCGCTTGGGACAAGGTCTTTATTGTTACTTTGCCCAAGGGCGCCGGCCTTTTGCGCTTGGCTGATTGAATAAATTTCTCCGCCCGCGAGCCAAAAGAAATGGTCCGGTCATAGGCTTCCTTCGCGGTTTTCCCCCAGGTGATAAGGCCATGCTTATCTAGAATCATACCCTTCAAATTCAGGTCCGCTTTGGCGATCTTGCCCACCCACTTGGAAAGAGTAAATCCCGGCCTGGTATAAGAAACAAACCCGATCTCGCCCGCAAAGAGCTTTCGAATCAAGCCTTCACTTCCAGGCGTATCGGTAAGAGAGGTGATGGCGTCGGCGTGGCTGTGGTAAACATGGTCGTGAGGCACGAAAGCGTGGAGCAGGGTTTCGATGGACGGCCGGGGCTGATTACCGCCCATCATGGTATGGCCCAGGTACTCCACCATTTCCTCGTCGGTCATGACCTCCCGCTCCTCGAGGAGTTGAAGTTCTTCCAGGCGCAATCGGGTGAAATGCTTCCGTTCGATGGTTCGCATGTCCGAGCCAGACCCCTTGATGTACATCACCTGGGTGTCCTGGCCTTTATGGTCGAGTTCAACACATTTGATGGAACTGTTACCCCCGCCCCACACCACCAGTTCAGGGTTGGCTCCGATCAGCCGGCTGGTGTAAGTGAGGATATCCACGCCTGAGAGTTTTGAAGCGGTTTTTTCGTTCCAAAGGTTTTTCATAGGGTAATTACTATAGCCTTTCTGGCCGAGCTCAATTCAAGATTTTAAACGAACGAATCACCTGATCGGCCATGCTTTCCAGAGCCTTGTTCCCCAAATCATGAAAAACCATCACGCAAAACCACCGTTCCCCCTTCACCGCGTCCAGCTCCTTCATTTCCATGGAAACATTCCCGTTCTTGACAAAGGTCCTCTTCGTCAAAATAGCCGGCGCATTGGAGCAGGTTGTCTTTTTAAAACGCGACTCAAACTTCGCGTACCCCTCGCGCTTCTCCAGACTGCTTAAAACTTCGTCCGGAATATTCGCGAGCCTTCTTTTTCCGCGGTGATCCGTGATGATAATAAATATTTGGGTATTTCCCACCTGGGGGGAGTTTTGGAATACCACCTGCCCGGTTTCAACCCGGTGGTCTTCCACCACGAAGGGACTCGGGCTCTCCACGGAAAAGTGATGGGCCCCGAATTTATATTTTTTCCAAATGGGCTCGAGCCCTTTTCCCATGGAAATCTCCACGGAAAAAACCGCGAGAAAAATAAAGGCCGCCCCCATCCTCTTGATTCCGTTTTTATTTTTCACCAAACCATCCTTATTATTTTTTTATCCACCCGCGAACCTGCCCGAAGGATTCTATCCCCGCCGTGGCGCCCAGCTTTGAAACGGCGCAGGCCCCCGCCGCATTACCCAACCGCAGGCATTCCCTTAAATTCCACCCCAGGGACAGCCCCTTGATAAACCCCGCGCAGAAACAATCGCCAGCGCCCGTAGTATCCACCACCTTCGCCTTGAAGGCGGGGACACGAAGTTCCAATCCCTCCCGGTTTAAAAGGGTGGATCCCTTTTCTCCCTGTTTAATGACCACGCATCGGGCGCCTAATTCGAGAAAAGATTTAGCGGCTTTTACCGTTTGTTGGTGCCCCAAGAGCTTTTTCACTTCCCGCTCGCTGGGCATAAAATAATCCAAAAAAGGAAGACAGGGTTTCAAGGCCTTCATCCACCG
>CAZHFP010000107.1:0-9582 GCA_964531065.1 uncultured bacterium | reverse complement strand
GAGGAGGATGTCGTGGCCCATCGTGTGATGCTAGTGGATGACGCGTCGTTTATGCGGATGATGCTCAAAAACATCCTTGTTGGTTCGGGTTACGAGGTGATCGGCGAGGCCGAAAACGGAGCCAAAGCCGTGGAACAATATAAATCCTTGAAGCCGGATTTGGTGATCATGGATATTATTATGCCGGAAATGGGCGGGATTGACGCGGTTCGGGAGATTATCAAAGGGAACCCCTCGGCCAAGATCCTCATGTGCAGTTCGATGGGCCAGCAATCCCTGGTGGTTGAGGCTATCCAGGCGGGCGCGAAAGATTTTATCGTAAAGCCTTTTCAACCCTCCAATGTCCTCGAGGCAGTGAAAAAGGTATTGGATTAGACGAAGGGTTATCACCGGCCTCGTTGGGGGCTGGTTCTCCGTCTTGCTGGGAATTTCTGCTCCATTTTGAAAGGCCGGCCGCATGGGTTACGAAACGGCAAAATTCACCGAATTTCAAATTGACGCCCTGAAAGAAATTGGGAATATCGGAGCGGGCAACGCCGCCACCGCCCTTTCCCAGATGGTGGGTAAACGGGTCGATATGTCGGTGACGAAGGTTCTGATCCTTCCCGCGGATGCCATCGCGGGGTTCCTAGGCGGCATTGAGAAAAATGTCGCGGCGGTTCATATGCCGGTTTACGGCGAGATGCTCGGGGTTGCCCTTATTTTTTTTCCCTTAGAAAGACTTTCCGAATTGTCCGGTATGTTGATCGGCAAAAACGAGGAAGATCCGAACCATCTTTCGGAGTTGGGCCAATCGGCCATCAAAGAGTTGGGAAGCATCCTCACCGGGGCCTATTTGAGCGCCTTGTTTCGTTTTGTCCATATCCAATTAATCCACGGCGTGCCGGGATTGGTCATTGACATGGCCCAGGCGATCTTGGATACCGTTTTGGTCGAATTGGAACAGCGGGAAGAAATCGCCATCGTGATTGAAACGGAATTTCTCGAGGATGACAAACAGTTGACCGGAAGTTTTTTCCTCCTTCCCGAAGCGGATTCCTTAAAAAACTTTTTCAACGCTTTTTCAAAATCGCTTGGACTCCCCGGAAATGGATGAGAGCGATCTCGCGGTCGGGATCGCTGAGTTCAAGTCGGCCGGTTCGGGCCGCCTGATCGCTTATGGATTGGGCTCCTGCGTGGGGTTGACGCTTTATGACCGGGCCAAAAAACTGGGTGGATTAGCCCACATCATGCTGCCCTCCAGCCGGATGCACGCCCAAGTTTCGGTACGGGGTAAATACGTCGATACGGCGGTGGAGTCTCTGATGGAGGAATTGGGCCGCCAGGGGGCGGATTTGGGCCGGTTGGAAGCCAAGCTCGTGGGCGGGGCCAATATGTTTATTTCCATCACCCAGCAGGCCGTGCCGATCGGAATGCGGAACGTTTCCGCGGCCCGGGAGCAATTAGGCGCGAAGAGCATCAAAATCAAGGCGGAGGATGTGGGCGGGTCCCAAGGCCGTACGGTTTTTTTCACCCTGGCCGACGGCAAGATTGAGATCAGGAAATTAAACCAGCCCATCCTTTCGATATAAAGGTTTTAAGGTGAGTGAAATGAACGCTCCGGTTTCAGAAGCATCCAAGTCTTTGGCGGACGAAAAGTCCGAACTCCAGCTGGTGGTTTTCACCTTAGCGGGTTGCGAGCTGGCGGTGGAGATACACCAGGTGCGCGAGATCATCCGGGTTTCCGACATCACCCTCATGCCTAAGGCCCCGAAATTTCTCGAAGGCATCATCAACTTAAGGGGGCGCATTTTCCCCGTTCTGGATTTCAAGAAAAAATTTAATATGCCCCTTTTGGACCGGACGGATGAGTCCCGGATTTTAGTTGTGGAAGCCCATGACCAGATATTGGGCTTCCTGGTGGATAAGGTAGTCGAGGTGTTCAAGGTTTCCGCAACGGCGGTGGAACCGGTGGACCAGACGATATTGACGATCGGACCGGATTTCGTGAAGGGCCGGGTGGCGGTCCAGGGGCGGCTCATTCTGCTGTTCAACCTTGAAAAAACCTTCAATCTGGAGGATTTAGAAATGATTTCTCGAAAAGAGGAAAACCCCCTTGGCGATTAAAGTCCTGTTTTGCGACGACTCGTCCTTTATGCGCACCATACTGAAAGGCATTATCCTGAAGGAGCCCTACCAGCTGGCGGGCGAGGCGTCTACGGGCATGGAGGCGGTGGCGCAGTACAAGAAACTCAAACCCGATTTGGTGACCATGGACATTGTGATGCCGGAGATGGATGGAATTGACGCGGTCAAGGAAATCCGGGCATTTGATCCCGAAGCCAAGATCATTATGGTCAGCGCGATGGGTCAGCAAAGCATGGTCATTGATTCCATCCAGGCGGGAGCCAGAGACTTTATCATCAAACCGTTCCAGCCTCCCCGCGTTCAGGAAGCCTTAAAGCGGGTCGTGGGGGCCTGAGCTTCATTTCTTTTAACTTGGTCTCGAAAGCTTCCTATGGCCACTGACAAAAAGATCATCCGCGTTTTAATCGTCGACGATTCGTTTTTTATGCGGAAAATTTTGACTGAAATCCTTGGGGAAACCCATGGGGAAATTGTGGTTTTGGAAACGGCCCAAAACGGCGTCGAAGCGGTGGAGAAGGCTAAGAAATTCAAGCCCGACGTTATCACCTTGGACGTTGAAATGCCTCAAATGGACGGATTGGCGGCTCTTCAAGAAATCATGCGGGTGGTTCCCACGCCGGTGGTGATGCTTTCCAGTCACACGGGCCTGGGGACGGAAACGACCATCCGGGCATTGGAGTTGGGCGCCATCGATTGCTTGGCCAAGCCCACGGGTCGGCTCTTGGAAAACGCGAAGTCCATCCAGGGGGAACTGGTTGAAAAAATAAGAATGGCCGCGATGTGCGAGCCGCGCCAACGTGACGCGGGGGAAGTTTCCGCCGGGGCTGGCGAAAAATCGGCCGATAAACTCCCTAGCAAGAATTTTCCCGAAAAAGAAAAACCCGCGATTTTTATCGGGGCCGTGGCTTCCTCCACGGGGGGACCAAGGGCCCTCAATGAGTTTTTCAAAAATCTTAACCGCGATCCCGCCGCCGCTTTCGTCATTGTCCAACATATATCCGTGGGGTTCACGAAGGCTTTGGCAAAACGGCTGGACGACGTCAGCAACCTGAAGGTGGTGGAGGCGGCCGCGGGTGAACTATTAATGGCGGGTCATGCCTATGTGGCGCCGGGCGGAGTCCATGTGATGGTAGAAGGGGCTCCAGGACGGTTTCGTTTTTCTTTTAATGACCAGCCGCCCCGGCTGGGAGTGAAGCCCTCAGCCGATGTCATGATGAGTTCGGTGGCCAAGGCCGCGGGGAAGCAAAGTTTGGGCGTGGTGCTGACCGGCATGGGACGGGACGGGACTTCAGGACTAAGGGAAATCCGTTTAGCGGGCGGCAGAACCTTTGCCCAGGACGCTGATTCCTGCGTGGTTTACGGAATGCCCAAGGCCGCCGTGGACTCCGGGATGGTGGACCGCCAATGCACCTTGGCTTCGATGGCCTCCGAAATCAACCTCCATTTAAACCGGCGTTAATTTTCGTTTTCACGGGTTAATTAAGCTTTTCCTAGGGGGAGGTCTCCGCATGAAATCCTTGATTTTGAAGGTTTCATTGATTCGGGAAGCGACGAAAAAATAGTTTTTCGGTGGTTACGGGTTAAACTAGAGGGGAATTAACTCACCAATGGAGAGGCCCCCTTGGACGTCAGCGAATATAAGGAAGTTTTCTTGTCCGAGGCGCGGGAATACCTCTCGAACCTAAATAATTCCCTCGTCGTTCTGGAAAAAGATCCCACCCAATCAGGGGCCATTAATGAAATTTTCCGCGCCGCCCATACCTTAAAGGGCATGTCCGCGACCATGGGCTACGAGCCGATGGCCCACCTGACCCACCAAATGGAAACCGTGCTGGAACCCATCCGTTCCGGATCCCAAAGCCTGACTTCCCAGCTGGTGGACGCGCTTTTTATCTGTCTGGACCAATTGGAAAAATGGGTCAACATCCTGTCCGCCAATGACTCGTTGGACGAGGGTGACTTGCACGCTTCACTCGCCAGCCTGCAGGAAGCTTCGGATAATTTAAGAGGAGCCTCGGAAGATCTTTCCGAAGCGCCCGAGGCGGAGGCGGTTTCGGTGTCCTTCACCGATGGGGAAAGGGAAGTTCTTTCGCAGGCGCGGATGAACGGATTTTCAATCTTCAAAATTACGGTGGAATTGGACGAAGGCTGTACTTTTAAGGAAGTCCGGTCTTTCATGATCCTCAAACTCCTCAATGAGATGGGAGAGATTCTCAAGTGCCATCCGGCTTCGGAAGAAATTGAGAAGGGCCAATTCGGAAAGGGTTTTTTCCTGGTGATGGTGACGGACAGTCCGGCTGAAAAAATCCATAAATCCCTGATGACCGTCGGCGACGTGAAGCGGGTAGAAGTTCTTGCCTTCGCTCCCGAAGATGACCAGGGTTTTACCTTCGCCGAAAGGCGGAACCCGGGCAAAAGCTCCCGCCGCCAGTCGGATCCGCCCAGCGGACCCACGGGGGCGGGGGCCGAGGGTCAGGCCCAGCCGGCTGTGATTTCCGACGAGAAATCGTTCGTGCTCCCTACGATCCGCGTTCACACCTCCAAACTCGATAAATTGATGGCACTGGTCCAAGAATTGGTCATTTCCAAAATCCGGTTTGAACAAATTGTTCATTCTCGAGAGCTGAAGGAATTGCTGGACCCGCTTTTCCAGCTTCACCACATCACCGATGAACTCCAGGATGAGATCATGAAAGTGCGGTTGATGCCGGTTAAACAAATTTTCGAACGATTTCCCCGGATGGTGCGGGATTTGGCCAAGTCCCTGATGAAACAAGTGGAGCTGGAAATGGACGGGGCGGAAGTGGAGCTGGATCGGACGGTCTTGGAAGAGATGAGCGAGCCCCTTGTGCACCTGCTCCGAAACGCCGTCGACCATGGCATTGAGCTTCCGGACGTCCGTTTGCGGGAAGGGAAGGAATCTTTTGGGACGATCAGGCTCCAAGCCAAGCGGGAAAGGTCCTACGTCCTGATATCCGTGGTGGACGACGGCCGGGGGATCGACCCCGAACTGGTCCGCCAAAAATCCGTGGCCAAGGGACTTATCTCCGCGGAAGAAGCGCTTAAATTAACCGATGAAGAGGCCCTTCGGCTTATCGCCTTGCCGGGATTCTCCACGGTGGACAACGCGACGGAAGTTTCCGGCCGGGGTGTGGGAGTGGACGTGGCCAAAACGAAAGTGGAGGCGTTGGGGGGAACTTTCCGCATCCAAAGCAAGAAGGGAATGGGAACCACCTTTATCTTGCGCTTTCCCCTAACCCTGGCCATTATCAAGGGCCTCTTGGTCAAGTGCAGCGGCGAAACCTTTGCCATCCCGGTCGTGAATATCGTTGAGACCATCGATATCCTTCCCTCGGATAAAAGAAACGTCCAACAACAGGAAACCTTCCTGCTGCGGGACGAAGTGATTCCGCTTTATCATCTGCAGGAGCTGTTAGAGATGGAACTCCCCTCGGAAGCGCCCCTTTCGGGGATGGAGACGGTTCTGGTGGCCGAGGTGGGGGATTCCCGCGTGGGGCTTTTGGTGGATGACGTCATCGGCCAGCAGGAAATCGCCATCAAATCCCTCGACCGTTTTTTGAAGGGGGTCCGCGGTTTTTCCGGCGCCACGATTCTTGGGAGTGGTAAGATAGCACTGATTTTGGACGTCAACAGTTTGATTGAGGATTTGAAAGACCGCCGTTTCCAGGCGGAGCACCCCCTCTTTGAAAAGGACGAGCTACATGCTTCTCAACCTCGATGAACTGACCCCCTCACAGCTGGACGCTTTGAAAGAGGTGGGCAATATCGGCGCGGGCCATGGCGCCACCGCCCTGTCCCAGCTCCTGGGTAAAAAAATCCATATTACCGTCCCCAAGGCCAACATTATTCCCCTGTCCGAAGTTCCCAAATTAGTGGGAGACCCCAACACGCTGGTGGCTGGCTTGACCTTGAATATTCTGGGAGACGCGACGGGAAAAATCGTGCTCCTTTTCCCGAGGGATTCGGCCCTTCACTTGGCGGATATGCTTTTAAAGGTGGAAGTGGGAACCAGCAAAATTCTTAATGAGATGGGCCACTCGGCGATCAAGGAAGCGGGAAATATCCTGACCGGCGCCTACTTGAGCGCCCTCAATGAGTTCCTGGGAATGCTTTTACTGATTTCGGTTCCGACCCTGGTTTTTGACATGGCAGGAGCCCTGTTGGCGTCCCTGACCCAGGGAATGGATGCGGACATGAAAGTCATCA
This sequence comes from uncultured bacterium, assembly GCA_964531065.1. Taxonomy (GTDB): domain Bacteria; phylum Oederibacteriota; class Muellerivitia; order Muellerivitales; family Muellerivitaceae; genus PALSA-1180. The sequence goes on along the minus strand of CAZHFP010000107.1, from coordinate 3,228 downwards.
GCATCGAGACCAAATTCATCGACGCCCATGAGGTCATTGGGGGTTATTTCATCCTGGTGCCCGACGCCGTTTCCTTAAGGGCGATTTTTCAAGCCATTAAAGTAAAGTAACCGGTTCGCAGAAGTTCCTTCCCGCTAAAATCATTATTAATTTCAAGCGCCTCCATGGAATCATCCCATTTTGAAGGCTCTTATTTACCCCCTTGCGTGTTAAGATGAGAAGTATTTTAGGTAAACACACTATCGTTAAGCGTTTCTTAGTTTTCTGAAAGGTATTTCGTGCTCGGCGACTCCATTTTTGTCCAAAAATTAATTGAACATTGCGAAAAGGGCCGCCCGACCCAGGCTTCCCTGGCGGCTTGCTGCAAGGAAATCGCCCAAAATTATAAATTCGATTGCGTGTTTATCGCCCACGCGTCCTCTCCCGAAGTACCACTGGAAGCCTTGGCCTTTGATGGAAAAGAAGACGTCATGGATGCCTGTCTTTACCGCTTGGGAGTAGAAGAGCGAGTGACCCTTTCCAAGATATTGCTCAAGAACTACCTGGATATCACCGGAAAGCCGGTCTTCAATCGCGCCGGTTCCCTAAGGATTCAAAAGCCCAGCAGCGGGATTTTTTTGGCCATGTACCGGGCAAAGCAGGATTTTCTTCTTTTGGGATGCGCCCACCAGGATTCCCGGCCCTATGAGCAGGAACTTTTAACCGAGATTACCAATACCTGGAAAGCCTGGCAGGAAGATTTGTTCACGGCGGTTCAAACTATTTTGAAGTCCGGAAAGGTTGAGCCCGCCCAAATATCCGTTTCGGCCGCGCCCGAGCCCCCGAAACTTACGATTCCGGGTACGAAGGCTGAAACCAAGCTTGAATTTCCTTTTCTCGGCGAGTTGGAGGTTTCCAAACCCGCGGCCAAAGCGGCGGCGGAAAACGATGGAAAACACCTGCGGCCGGTAGTTTTGGTGGATGAGGTCACGAGGCTTTTTAACAAGGATTATTTTGAGGAGTGCCTGGCCATTGAGGTGGAAAGGGCCAAGCGCTATTCCCGCCATGTCAGCCTGCTTTTTTTAAGGGTGACGCCGGTGGACCAGGGTTTGACCAAGGAAAGTGAAAACACCATCGCCAACCAAATCGCCGATATTCTTTTTAAAAGTCTCAGGCGGGTGGACATCATTTGCCGGCTGGACAAGCACAAATACGGGATCATCTTGCCCGACACGGACAATAAGACCTACGGCATCATCGCCAAGCGGGTCTTCAAATTTTTCAAGCAGGTCATGGGGGAAACCCAGCCGGTTTTCCTGAACATCAGCGCTTCCACCTACCCGAAGCACGCAGGGAACCATATCCTTTTGCTCGAGAACACCGAAAAACTTCTGGTGCAAGCCCAGGAAGTCGGTCCCAACAAAGCGGTTCTGCCGGAATAGCGGCTACTTTTAACGACTTTCCCCCTGGTTTCCTATAATTCTTTCCCTGGTAGATCATTTCCGGGTGTGTCTTCCATTTCATATTCCTATGGGCCAAGAAAAATGAAACCAAGTTCAGGGTTAAATCGTCATACAAATCATACAGTTTCGAGAGTGAGTAACTTAAGGAAATAGCCCAAAAAATGACAAACGCTGAAGTGTTATTGGCTCTTCATTTAACTGGGGTTGTGGGGCCGAGGCGGTTGAAGGCCGCGCGGGATCATTTCTCCGACATCACCGATGTGTTCGGCGCGTCTGAGGAAGAATTAAGCCGCCTACCCGATTGGACCGTTTCTTCCGCCCGTAGGGTCTGCTTGTTTGAAGAGCCCTTGGCACAGGTGGAAAAGGAACTGTCCAAGGCCGAAGAAAATGGTCTGCGGGTTTTTGTCGAGGGGGACGCTGAGTTTCCCAATGTTTTTGAGAATCTATACGATCCTCCTTTTGTTTTGTGGCGTTTGGGGAATTACCTGCCGGAAGACGAGAAGGCCATCGCGGTCATTGGGTGCCGGAAACCCAGCGCCTATGGGAAACTATCGGCCTTCCGCCTTGCCGAGGATATCGCCAAGGCCGGCTATACGGTCATATCCGGACTGGCGAGGGGGATTGATTCCACCGCCCACCAGGGAGCCTTGAAATTCGCCAAGGGCCGCTCCATCGCTTTTCTAGGAAGCGGTCTTTTAAATCTTTATCCGCCGGAAAACAAGAAATTAGCCGAGGCCATTGGAGAACGTGGAGCCGTTTTCAGCGAGTATCCGCTCCGGGCCAAACCCCTGGCCCTCCATTTTCCCCAGCGCAACCGGCTGATTAGCGGCGCTTCCAAAGGAGTACTCGTAGTGGAGGCGAAAAAAGACAGCGGTTCCTTTATCACGGTGGATCACGCCATCGATCAGGGGAAGCCGGTATTCGCCGTGCCGGGGCCCATTACCCATACCGAGTCCGAGGGGGCCCATGCCTTGATCCAGCAGGGAGCAAAGCTGGTGATGGGGGTGGAGGATATCTTTCACGAACTCCAGGACATGAGCGCGGAAACGGTTTTTAGGTCCAGAAAAGCCAGGCCCCATTTGGAAGCGCTGGAGGAAAATTTGACGGAAGAAGAAAGAAAAGTCCTGGAATTTCTCTCTTATACACCGGTTCATGTGGACCTTTTACTGCGGGAATCCCAAATGATTTTGAGGCGTTTGAACGAACTTTTGCTGAATTTAGAAATGAAAGGACTGGTCCAGCAGGCTCCGGGGCATTGTTATTTTAAAGTTTGATTTGAGCAATGTTTTAGTTTGTCATTACGAGGAACGAATTTTGTGACGAAGCAATCCCAGTTCCTGGGTTGTGTACGATTACGACGGGCCCTGACTCATCAACGTCAAAAGGCCTATTAAGTACCCAAAAAATGAGATTGCTTCGTCGCTAACACCAATGAAGGACGCTCCTCGCCATGACAGCAAATGCATATCCGCTTGGTGCCGAAAAGATAAATTTTGTTTCCCTTTTTTTACTTTGGATCATCTGTTTCAAAAATAATTTCCGCCTTCGAACAATTGCGGAATCAAAGTATTTAAAAGGGTTTTGTCGGAAGTAGAGGCCTGGCCCTCCTGGGGCGGAATCGGGGGAAAACTTGACAAAGCAAAGACTCCTGCCTATTCTTGCGCCAGTGAAGAAGTCGTTTGTTTTTCCCGTTTTTCCGAACCACTCTAGGCTCAATGGAGATTTTCGTGGCAAAGGCCAAAGCGAAAAAAGTAGTTGAACTGAAAAAACTGGTCATCGTCGAGTC
>CAZHFP010000106.1:0-9616 GCA_964531065.1 uncultured bacterium | reverse complement strand
CCCAGGCCCTCCGCAAGGGCGGCAACACGTCCTGGTCCGTGTGCAGTACCGCGAAATTTTTTTCGTACCGCCAGGCCGAAAGAAGCCTTTGCTCCTCTTCCGTCGGTTCCGTCAAGAGGCCTAGGGCCTCGTCCGCGTGGCAGGCCATCACCACCTTGTCGAAAATTTCTTCCTTCCCCGACCGGGTTTTGATTTTCACCTGGTTGTTCCTGCGGTCGATCTCCTCCACCGGATCAGCCACCTTCACCCGCATGACGCTTTTCTTGAGCAGAGCCCGGACATAGCTGTGGCTGCCGTCCACTACCGTCTGCCACCGAGGCTTGTTCCGAGGGGTCAAAAAACCCTGAAGGTCGAGTGCCCGGATAAAAAGTCCAGCGGGTATTTCCTTTAGTTCCTTGATGGAGGACAGCCAAACCGCCGACCCCAGGGGCAAAAGATAGTCATGGGAAAAATTCCGGGAAAATCCGCCGTCGGCCAGGTATTCCTCGAGGGTCGCCTCCCCCAAAAGCCCCGCGTCCAAATCCCTTTTAGCCTTCTTATTGAACCAATGGATTTCCCGCAGCATCAATAAAAAAGAAGTATTGAATAAATTGAACCTTTGGGCGAAAAGTCCGTTGAAGCCGCCTCTGGAATATTGCAGACCCGTTTTCTCGTCCGAATAACCGAAAGTTAAATCGCTGGGGCGGATGGGAATTTCCAGCTGATGCAGCAATTGGTGGAAGAGCGGATAATCCCGGTCGTTCAACAGGACGAACCCCGTGTCCACCGGCGTCCACTTTTCCGGGCCGCTGGGAATCACGATGGTGTTGGTATGGCCGCCCACCTGGGCGCTTTTTTCAAACAAGGTGATGGTGTGTCGCCGCTGGAGGATATAAGCGGCGGTCAAGCCCGCCACGCCCGCTCCCACGACAGCGATTTTGAGCGGCTGTTCATCCATGGGGCTCAAACTCTTTTCTTTCGATTAGGCGCCAGCGTGATCAAGGCCACCGCCGCCACGATCAACAGGGCCGATCCATAAACCGGCGGCGTCAAGGCTTCCCCCGCGAACAGCCATCCTAAAAAAACAGCGATGACCGGATTCACGAAAGCGTAAGTGGAGGCCAGGGCCGGAGTGGCCTTTTGTAATACCCAGATGTAGGAAGTAAATCCTACCAAAGAACCAATGAGGGTTAAATAGATCCAGGCGGTTCCCGATTGAAAGGTAATGCTGGAAAAATGGATTTGGGACGATTCCCCCAGAACGAGCCCAACTCCCAACTGCATCACCCCGCCCGCCAGCATTTCCATGGCGGTCGCGAGTAATGGCGAAGGCGGCAGTTCGGCGGAACGCGAATAAAGCGAGCCGAAGGCCCAAGCCAGCGAGGTGGCAACCAAAAGAAGAGCACTCCAGAAATCCGCCCTTTCGGCGCCCAGGCCCCCCCGGGAGAGAACCAGCAGGGCAATCCCCGCTGTTCCCAAGCCGATCCCCGTCCAAACCTGCCAGCCGGGCCTGGCTTCGCCCTTCCAAATCCATTGAAGGAGGGCGATCCAGAGGGGAACGGTGCCGACTAATAAAGCCGTCATTCCCGAGGGAACCCTTTGCTCGGCCCAGCTGACACCGCCATTGGCGACAACCAATAGGAAAAAACCGGCCACGAAAGCCGATTTCCAGTGGCGGAAAGTGGGCCGGGCATCTCCTCTCCACCGCATCACGAAATACAAGAGCAGGCCCGAGACTAAAAACCTGGTTCCCGCCATGAAAAAGGGCGGAATAGTCTCGATAGCGAAGTGGATTGCCAGGTAAGTAGAGCCCCAAACCACGTAAACCGAGGCTAAAGCAATCCAGACGCTTAAAGGATAGGATGTCTTTGGGCTTTGCATGCTTTTGTCCCTATCTTATGATGAAATCAATTTTACGCCGCACTTTTTCACTTTTGCTCGGAGCTGAACCCTGACAGCTGATAACTGAAGTTCGGAGGCTACCATGAATGAGCTTCTCCAGGCTACACCGCAAGTCAAAAAGAACCTTTTTCTGATCCGTTCCCTTCTGGCCGTGATTCTTTTTTGCTTCGCTTTTTTCTTTATCCAAGCCCATCCCGAACAGAAAAACTTGGTCTTGGCTTATGTCCTGGCCTTAGCGGCGACCTTTATCCCCTTTTACTTCATTCCTGAGGAAAAATTCGAAAAAGTTCCCTTTCAATACATCGTGTTTGCCATGGATTTCGTTTTCCTTCTGGCGGGGCTCTACCTTTTCAACCATTTGGAAACCAATCTTCTTCTGATTATTTTCCTAACCTTTTTCATCTCCGCCATCAGTCAATCCATCGGCAGAAGCGTCGTGGTTGCCATCGCGGTGATTGGAGTCTACCTTTATCTGATTTATTACAAAAACGACGTTTTTAATTACATGGACCCGGTCCTCCTGCTTTCCTGCGCCCTTCTATTTGTGGTGGCGATCCATTCCGGCTACCTAGCTTATCGCACGGTCCAGGAGGAAAAAGAGCTCATTGTTTTGGCGCAGAAAGCCAATCTTTTAAGCCAAAGGGTGAAGGATGGCGACCAGTTAGCCTTGACTTACGCCGCGACGCTGAAAAACGTGTTGGATACCCTTCCCATTGGGGCTATCGCAGTATCCACTGAAGGAACTACTATCTTCGTCAATGCCAAGGCGGGCAAAATCCTGGAGACAAACCCTAAAAGCCTCATGAATATCTACCTTCTCTCAAAAGACTCGCCCCTGGGGGATATGGGTGAATTGATGGCGCAAGCCCTGAAAAACCGGCGGGATTTGAAGAAAGAATATTTGGATACCAACTGGAAGGGCAAACAAAAACGATTCCGTCTCGATAGTTCTTCCGGAACCAGCCTTTCGGGTCAAGCCTGGGGAACTTTGTTTTTACTGCAAGAATCCACCATTTCGGATTCTCCCGCGGATCCAACGGCTTCAACGTAACCGGAAAAGTTATCCACAACCTGAAATCGATCTAAATTTTTTGTTCATCGATTTACTCCCCGCGGTTCAACCTCAAAATAATCGGTACGCTTTATGCTGTTCTATATTTTTTATTTTTCCTTGCGGGAAAGTGGCTTTAGGAGAAAGATAGGGATGGTCGCACCGTTTATCAAAGTTGGGCCGCTAACAACAATCAATAGATTGGGCGTGCCCCTTGATCTCCGCCTTGCCGGAGCGTGCGGCCTTTTTATTGCCCTTTTCTAATTTGATTCACATCAAAAGGGCAATAACCCTGAGCGAGCTGTAAAAGCGAGCCGAACGGGTCTATAACTTTTCCCCTACAAACTCTTGAATTCCTGAAACGCGTAACCATCCCAATCACCGACGGGCTTGAATCCGATCTTTTGATAGATATGGTTGGATGTCGGATTCATCAGGTCGGTATAGAGCACGCAAAATTTCTTTCCCGAATCCAAAATCCTTTGGCTCAAGGCGGCCACCAAATTCGAGGCGTAGCCCCTTTTCCGGTAGGCCGACGGCGTGTAAACCATGTTGATCCTGGCCCCATTTGGAGTAATTCCCGCGGTTCCCGCCATTCCTAGGCAAGTCCCTTGTCCCCACACATAAAGCCGTCCTTCGCGGATATATCCCTCCACTAATTCTTTCTCGTCAATTTTTTCAGGCGCGTGTATTTCCTTCCGGAATTGGCCGCACCATTGGGTTAAAAGATCCATGTCCTCAGGGATGGCTTGGCGCAGAGAACCAGGCGCGGGAGGAACCGCCTCCACCTTTTCCACTTTGTAGAGTTTTACGGACATCTCCAGGACCGCTTGGATACCCGGAGCGTTCCACGCCCGCAGAAAGCTGGGCATGATTTCTTGCGGCCCATAGACCCCTGGCAGTTCGGGAAAAGATTTTTTCACTTTCCTGGCTAAAACCGCCAAGGCTTCCGGCCCCATGGAGGTGAGGCTTAATTTATAGGGCGGCGTCCAAAAGGCCGCGCCCTCCACCGACTTTCCATTTTTCACGACCCAAAAGTGATGATCGGGTCTTTGATCCGCGGGCCTCCGCGCGATGTTGACCGCCGTTCCCAAAATGGAATTGTTCCGTGCCTCTTCCTGCTCCAGCCAGGGGCCGGCCGTTTCCAGGAATTTCTCAGGGGTTAACTCGGTTGCGGTGATTGCCATAAGTATGAGCCTTTATTGGACTCGGTATCCGACATCGAGGGATAGGACGCTGTTTTGGGGCCCGCCCGGAAACGGCGTTACTGAGGTCAACCCAAGACCGTAACGAACATCCAAAAGAAACTTATCTATTTCCACACCAGCACCCAAAACCATTCCAAAATCAAGATTAGAGCCACGGATTGGCGAGTCTCCGGTGATAGTTCCGGTGTAATGGTCATTAGCGTTTAATAATAAAGCCACTGAGGGCCCAACTAAGAGGCTTCCCTTTAGACCAGGCGCGAGATGTGCATTAAATTGTAACAAGAGAGGAATTTCCAAATAATTGTAAGTGAAGGTCAAAGAAACATCGCTATAACCTGCAATCGCGGGACTTGAAGGACTCGTAAAAAAAACATGGGCGTTTTTTTGTTGATATCCCTTCATGGTGAAATTGACTTCCGGTTGCAAAGATAAAAAATTGTTTAAGTCCGCATCCATAAAAACTCCACCAACCAAACCAAAAATAACATCGGTGTTTAACCCCGAGTTGTAGGAATCCATTGCGTAAACTTGGTTCGCCATATTGACGCCGCCTTTTATTCCAAATCCAATGGGATCGGCCGAAACAATATTTACCAACCCAAATAATAGGGCCGTGATTAAAAATATTTTTTTCATTTCATGTTCCTTTTAAAATTAAAGTTTACGATCCTTCACCGGGATCACCAATTTTAACCCGGACCAGGTCTCATCCACGGCGCAAACTTTGATATCCACCAGGCCGTTTTTCAAGGCGAAATCCCGTACTACATGCTCGTTCATGTCGGTGGCGGCCTTAGAAGCCGCCTTAGGCCAGAAAATCCAAAGCATGCCGTTCTGGGCCAAGGTTTTCTTCAAAGGAATGAATTTCTTTTCATATTCAAGGCTGGATTTTGTGAAGAGTTGGATGAAATCCATGGGAAGCTTGGGCCTGGCGAGGACTCGGACGCCCCCCGGTAATGGACCCAAGGTTTTGGAATAACCGGCGGGAGCGTTGAGAATCGAAACGCGAAACCCCGGCTTGACGCCTAATTTATCGACTAAGAATCGATTGGAGTATCCGGCCAATTTCATTTCTCCATTTTGAGAATGAAAAGTCTTTTTTTGATTTTAAAAAAACGTTCCGAGAAAAACAACAATCAGTCCGGTGATCAACAATCCATCGGCGATTTCGCCGTTCCGTCCGGGTTTTGACCGGATTTGGGCCAGCTTCATCACGTAGATGTTCCAGCCCAACGATAGGAATAATATCGCGCAGCCAAAGCCTGTGCCGGAAGAAAAAAGGAGGAGGCCGAACTGCGTGAGCGAAAAAAGAGCGATAAAAATCGCGAGGATGATCCCCACCGAATATTGGCGCCAGTGAATGGCGGAGTCTAAGTTAGACAAGAGGATGGTGTCTTATTTGGAAAACACTTTGTTAAAGAGAATCCGAAGCGGATCATAGTATTTATCCACGACGCGCTCTTTGAGCGGGATGATGGCGTTATCGGTGATGTGGATGGACTCGGGGCAGACTTCGCTGCAGCATTTGGTGATATTGCACAGGCCGATCCCGTGCTCATTTTTGAGCAGGGCCGTGCGGTCCAGCCCGTCGATCGGATGCATTTCCAAACTGGCGATGCGGGCGAAAAAGCGGGGGCCGGCGAAAGAATCCATCTTGTTGTGGTCGCGCAACACGTGACAGGTATCCTGGCAGAGGAAACATTCGATACACTTGCGGAATTCCTGCACCCGGTCCACGTCTTCCTGCTCCCAATGCCAATCGGCGCCTTCCTTGGGCGTAAAGGGCGGAATGCGCTTGTTGACCTGGTAGTTCCAGGAAACATCGGTGGCTAAGTCTTTCATCAAAGGAAAAGCCTTCATGGGAGCTACCGTGATGGTTTGGCCTTCTTTGAACTCGTTCATACGGGTCATGCACATGAGGCGCGGACGGCCGTTCACTTCGGCGCTGCAGGATCCGCATTTGCCGGCTTTGCAATTCCAGCGGCAGGCTAGGTCGGACGATTGGGTGGCCTGGATTTTGTGGATGACATCCAGAACGACCATGCCTTCCTCGGCTTGGACGTCGTAATCCTTGAATTGTCCGCCTTCCGAATTTCCCCGGTAGACCTTCATGTGTACATTTGACATAACAATCCTTTAATAAAATATACGAGCAATCCTTGTGATCGCCCTGAATCTTTTGGGCGAACTCAAGGTTCGCCCCTACGAATATCTTTACTTCGCGGAAACTTCCCCGCGAAGCTGTTGAAGGATTTCCGGCTTCAATAAATGCGCGTCGATCAATTCCTTTTCCAATTCGGCGGGAATCTGGGGCAGGTCCTCCCGAACCACTTCCATCTTGTTTCCCTTTTGCCGTACCACGATGCGTTTCTTCGCGAATTCCTTGGCGTAGCCCGTAAAATCAGTGCGGGTATGCCCCCCTCGGGATTCCTTGCGTTCCTTGGCGGCCCGAACAACGGCCTCTCCTACCGCCAGCATATTGCGCAGGTCCAGGGCCACGTGCCAGCCCGGGTTAAACATGCGGTTGCCCTCGGCAGAAACCTTCGTGACCCGTTCCTTCAAGCCTTCCAGTTCCTTGAGGCATTGTTCCATCGCGGCCTCTTCCCGGAACATGCCCGCGCCCTTTTCCATGATGTGCTGTAAATCGGCGAGGATCTTATAGGACACTTCCCCGTTTTGGTTCTCGAAGGGCTGGTTCATTTCCTTGTTGAGCCCCGCCAGCTTGGACTCGTCCACCTTGGGAAATTCCTTCAGTTTCTTGGCGTAAAGGGCCGCGTGCTCCCCGGCTAATTTTCCGAAAACCACCAGGTCGGACAGGGAATTTCCGCCCAAACGGTTGCTGCCGTGCATCCCGGCGGAGCATTCGCCGGCGGCGAAAAGGCCCGGCACGTTGGACATCTGGGTCTCCGGATCCACCTTGACGCCGCCCATCATGTAATGGCAGGTGGGGCCCGTTTCCATGGGCACCTTGGTGATATCCACGTCCGCCAATTGCTTGAACTGATGGTACATGGAAGGGAGTTTTCTCTTGATGTCCTCCGCGGTGCGGCGGGAGGCGATATCCAAATAAACCCCGCCATGCTCGGTTCCACGGCCTTCCTTGATCTCGTTCCAAAGGGCCCTGGCCACTACGTCCCGGCTCATCAACTCGGGAGGCTTGCGCTCCTTGACCGTTTCTTCCTTCACGCCTTCAATGACAACCTTCTGGAACCAGGCGTTGGCCTCTTCCTCGGTTTCCGCGTATTTGCCCTGGTACTTGGGGGGGATGTACTTGAACATGAAGCGTTCGCCCTTGTTGTTCTTGAGGACGCCGCCCTCGCCCCGAACTCCCTCGGTGATCAGGATTCCCCTAACGGAGGGGGGCCAGACCATGCCTGTGGGATGGAACTGGATATATTCCATGTCGGCCAGTTCGGCGCCGGCTAAATAACAAAGCGCGAATCCATCCCCCGCGCATTCCCAGGAATTGGAATTGACGAAATAAAGTTTTCCAATGCCGCCGGTGGAAACGATGATGGATTTCGCCTTGAAGAGGACCGGACGGCCCGTCTCGCGGAAATAGCCGTAAGCGCCGGCGATCCGGTCCCCGTCTTTTAAAAGCGCGTAAATAGTACATTCCATATGGACATCGATCCCCGAATGGACGCCCTTGTCCTGCAGAGTTCGAATAAGCTCAAGTCCCGTGCGGTCGCCGACATGCGCCAGGCGTTTGTAGGTGTGCCCGCCAAAGTGGCGCACGTTGATGTTGCCCTTGCCGTCGGTGGTGCGGTCAAACACCGCCCCCCATTTTTCCAGTTCCTTCACCCGGTCGGGAGCCTGTTGGGCGTGGATCTGGGCCATGCGCCAATGGTTGCCCAGGTTGCCGCCGATCATGGAATCGACAAAATGCTGTTTCCAGCTGTCCCGTGAATCCACCGTGGCCAGTGCCGCCGCGATGCCGCCCTCCGCCATGACCGTGTGGGCTTTACCTAAAAGAGATTTGCAAACCAATCCCGTCTTACAGCCAGCCGCCGAAGCTTCGATGGCGGCGCGAAGCCCCGCCCCGCCAGCTCCGATGACCAATACGTCATATTCAAATGTTTGGTAGTTGTCGCTCAATTCATTCCACCTTTAAGGATTTCACCGCGAAGGCGCGAAGCCCGCGAAGTAAAAATTAAAAATTTTATTTAACCGTCATCAAGTTAAATTTCAAAACCGACTATTAAATCAAATGCTTTGGTCCGACTTCGCGATCTTCGCGCCGTCGCGATTAAAAAAATCTGACGTCGTGCCAAACGCCCATGGCGCACATACGGATATAAAAATCAGTGAATCCCACCCAAAGCATGGACACCAGGGCCCATTGCATATGGCGCTCGTTTAATTTGGTGACCATCCGCCAAAGAGCGAAACGGATCGGGTGGCTTTTTTTCACCCCGAGAAAATCCAATCCTCCTCCCACAAGGTGGCGGAAAGCGTGGCAGCCCAGGGTATAGCCGCTGAGCAGGTAGGCGTTCAGGCACATGACAAGCGTTCCCACGCCCATGCCGAATTGATGAGGGCCGGGAACCGCGCTATTGTCGGGAGCGATGCCGCCTACCGGCCACATCATGGCCAAGAGGCCGTCCCAGGAAAGAATAAAGATGAATATCAGCGCCACATAAAGAAAGTAGCGGTGCAGATTTTGGAAAATAAAAAATTTCGTCTCGCCTTCGTACTTGGCGCAGCCCTCTCCCACCGCGCAGCCCGGCGGGTCCATCAGGAGCGACCGGTAATAGGCTTTGCGGTAGTAATAGCAGGTTCCGCGGAATCCGCCCGGCGCCCAGAGGATCAAAAGGGCCGGCGTGGCTAAAAAGGACGGCAGTTTGTGAAGCCAACCGGGGTTAAAGAAAGGCGAGAACATGGGGGAAAGATAAGGGCCATATTCGTAAAGGTGTCGGCCATCGGCGCCATAAGGGTGAAAGGCCGCCCAAGTGGCGTATATCGTGAACCCGCCGAAGAGGCATTGATAAAAAAGCGGCTCCAGCCACCAGGCGTCTTTACGCTGGGTGACAAACAAGCCTTGTTTGGTTCGAACGTCCAGGTTTTCCAATGCATTCCCTCCGCTTATTAAACACAATTAGTAATTAGGAGTTCAGAATTAGGAATTTAAGTCTAAAGCTTAGTTTTCACGCCTAAAAATTCCTAATTTCTAACTCCTAATTTATTTTTTACAACTTGAGGCTTGAGCTATGGCCCGGTTCGGCTTTTTCCCCGGGATTAATGTAGGTCTTGGAGAAATTAACCGCGATAGCCCCCTCGGCGAATCCAGTTGCGATCAAATCCAATTTTCCCGGATGAGTCACGATATCTCCCGCCGCGTAAATGCCGGGGACATTGGTTTCCATCTTGGGATTCACGGGAATCTTATTCTTTTCCAAGTTGATGCCCCACTCCTTCAAAAAGGAAAGGCTGGCCTGAAAACCAAAATTGAGCACCACAAAATCCATCGGCAGGG
>CAZHFP010000105.1:7050-9662 GCA_964531065.1 uncultured bacterium | reverse complement strand
GAGGCCTACGGTTGGCATACCCTTCGAGTCACCGACGCCAATGATCTGGACGCTCTCGACAAGGCTATGGCCGAAGCCAATGCTGAAACCACACGGCCCTCCATTATCGCGGTTCGTTCCCATATCGGTTACGGCAGCCCCCTCCAGGACAACTCTAAAGTCCATGGATCGGCCTTGTCGCCCGAAAACATCAAAAAGACGAAGGAATTCTTCAAATGGCCCCAAGAACCTACTTTTTATATTCCCGATGACGCGAAGAAACGCTGCTTGGAATCGGTGGAAAAGGGCAAAAAGGTCGAAGCCGAATGGAACGCCAAAAGGGACACTTACGCCAAATCCAACGCGGACAAATACAAATTATTCCAGCAAGCCTTAGCCAAGGAACTTCCCGCGGATTTGGAAAAGAAACTTCCCGTCTTCCCCGCTGACGAAAAGGGCCTGGCGACCCGCCAGTCCTCGGGCAAAACCATCAACGCCATCGCCAAGGAAGTTCCCTTCTTTTACGGCGGCTCGGCCGACCTAGCTGGCTCCAACGATACTTTGATTGAGGGCGGCGGCGATTTTGAGGCCAACAATTATTTGGGCCGCATATTCCACTTCGGCATCCGCGAGCACGGCATGGCCGCGGCCTTGAACGGCCTAGCCCTGCATGGCGGTGTCATTCCCTTCGGCGCGACCTTCCTGATGTTCAATGACTATATGAAGCCTGCCTACCGCTTGGCGCACCTGATGGGTGTGCAGTCTATCTTCGTCTACACCCACGATTCCATCGGCCAGGGCGAGGACGGCCCCACCCATCAGCCGGTCGAGACTTTGGCCGCCATGAGGGCCACCCCTAACGCCTGCGTGATCCGCCCGGGTGATTCGGGCGAAGTTCCCTACGCTTGGCTGGTCGCCCTCCAGCGCAAGAACGCCCCGACCGCCTTGGTTTTTTCAAGACAGGCCGTTCCCACCTATGACCGCACCAAATTCGCCCCCGCTTCCGGCACCTTGAAGGGCGCCTATACCTTTTCCGAAGCCAAAGGAGGCAAGCCCCAAGTGATTTTGATGGGCACGGGTTCCGAACTTCAGCTTTGCGTGAAAGCGCAAGAAGCTTTGGAAAAAGAAGGAATCGCGGCCCGGGTCGTCAGTGTGCCGTCGCTGGAACTTTTCGCCGCCCAGCCGGCTTCTTATCAAGATGAGGTTTTGCCGCCTTCGGTGAAGGCCCGGGTTGTGGTGGAAGCCGCTACTTCCTTCGGCTGGCACCGCTGGGCGGGCGACCATGGACAATTCGTGACGCTGGAGCGCTTCGGCGCCAGCGCTCCGGGCAATGTGGCCTTAAAGAACCTGGGATTCACGGTGGAAAACGTGGTGAAGGCCGCGAAGGAAAGCATGAAAGGCAGCTGACAGCTGTCAGCTGATGGCTGCCAGCTAAAATGATCACTACCTCCCACGCCATTTTGAACGCCGCGATCCTGGGCCGGAAAGAAAAACCTACCCATCACTTGGCGGTGGTTCTGGGTTCGATCCTTCCTGATTTTCCCATGTTTCTTTATTTCGGCTTCTACCTCGTCAATCACAGCCACATCCGCGTCGCCCCAGGCTACCTGAATGAATACCATTTCCGGCAGCTTTGGGTGGACTGGGGCCATTCCATTCCCCTGGCCTTAGCGGGAGCCTTGATTTGTTTCCTGGTTAAATTTCAAAACGGGATTTATTTTTCCCTGGGGATGTTGTTGCACAGCCTGGAGGACCTGCCGGTCCATGCCGAATATGCCCACCGGCACTTTTTGCCCTTCAGTAATTACCGCTTCTTCAGCCCCCTATCCTATTGGGAACCCCAGCACCACGCAGCCATCGTGGCGCCCTTGGAGTGGGTGGCGGTTGTGATCTCTATCGCCGTCCTTTGGCGCCGGGGCCTGTCCCCTACCATGCAGGTTTTCCTTTTGTTCATCGGCGTCTTCCAGGGATTGTTCCTGATTTATACCTTTAGTGGATTTCACTGGTAGGTTTTAATTTTACTTGCGGGCCCATTAAGGAATAATTTTTTATGCGTCTCTGGTCGTTCCATCCCCAATATCTGGACGCAAAGGGCCTCGTGGCTTTGTGGCGGGAAGCTCTCTTAGCCCAAAAGGTCCTGCTCGGCAAAACCCGGGGCTACCGAAATCATCCTCAACTCGACCGTTTTAAAGATCAATTCTCCCCAAAAGCTGCAATCGGACGTTACTTACTAGAGGTTTGGGAAGAAGCCAAAAGACGTGGCTATTCCTTTGACGGAACTAAAGTTAAAAATTTTGGAAAGAAAGTAAAACCCATCTCGGTGACTCGGGGACAGTTGCAGTATGAGTGGGAGCACTTGAGGAAAAAGCTTCATCGAAGGGATCCGGCGAAGTTTAATGCGATGAAGAAATATCAGAAAATAAAAGCACATCCTTCGTTTCGGGTGGTTGCGGGACGGGTTGAGGTTTGGGAGAAAATTGGGAAAAGGCATATTTAAACTGATTCGACAAGCTCACCGCAGGCTGAGATTGCCGCGTCATAAACGCTCGCCTATTCGGCGATCATTCCTCGCAATGACAGATAAAAAGTATTAAGTCCCCCTCACCCTACCCTCTCCCGCAAGGGGCGAGGGA
>CAZHFP010000105.1:3085-6950 GCA_964531065.1 uncultured bacterium | reverse complement strand
CGCTCGGCTTTCTTTTGGCCCTCCATCATCATCAGTAAATGCCGGGAAGCGTTGAGGACGGGGAAAGTCAAAGAAACCCTTTCTTTTCGCTCCCGATCCACGAAATAACCCACGACCCATTTATCCGCTTCATTCACCTGGTCCATACCGGGAAACAAGCTGGCCGTGTGGCCGTCATCGCCCATGCCCAGCAGAGTCAAATCAAAACGTGGGAGCGCTCCCCTGCCGAAAAATCTTCCCATCTTGATTTCATAAAGCGAGGCCGCCTGTTCCACGGGCAAGCTGCCGTCGCTCATGGGAAAGATTTGGGAGGGAGGGATGCGAACTTTCGAGAGCAGGTATTCCTGGGTCATGCGGAAATTGCTGGTGGCGTCGGTGAAGGGAACATGCCTCTCGTCCACCCAAAACAGGAAGGTCTTGGCCCAGGGCATCAGGGAAAGATAAGGCTCCTCGGTAAGCTGTTGAAACAAAACCTTAGGGGTATTTCCCCCGGAGAGGGCCGCCACAAACCGGCCCCGGGCATCCACCGCTTCCCGGGCTACTTTCATGATCCAGGGCGCGGTTTCCTCGAAAAGAAGGGCGGGCGTGGGATAAATTTTTAACTCCGGGGAAAAGGTAAGGGTCTTGGGTTTACGTGACGCGGGCTCCGTTTTTGGGGACTTGGATTTCACCGCGGTTTTTTTGGGCGCGGCCGGTTTGGCCTTATTTTTGTTCGCGGGTTTGGTTTTCTTTTGAGCGGGGCTCATGGTTTCCTCTATCTTATAGACGTTTCAGATTTGGAATGGAGCTGGGTTAGGCTTGGGTTAAATCAGGCTTTTCCATCACCGACCCCATCATTTGGAGGGTTTTCATCCAGATGGCGTCGGGCTCCAGGTGCTTCAAACCCACATCCAAAAGCTCGTTGGAATGGAGATGGTGGAAGGACACCACCCGGGAAAAGGACGTCTTGCCGTTGATTTCCGATTTGGCTGTCACGCTGTGGGGATCCTCATTGCGGATGACCGTAAACACCCCGGCCTGCTCGCCTTCCGTGGTGAGTCCCACGGCGAAGATGCGGTCCCGTTTGATGTCCTGGACCGGAACCGGCTTCAGGATAATTTCAACTTTACCTTTGGGCCCCTCAAATTCCAATTGCACGGGAAAATCCGAGATCCGTTTGCCCTTGTAGCTCCACCCCAGTTGGGCGGCCAGCCAGCAGGCCAGGAAAAATCCGCGGGTGGGAGAGGTTCTTTCCCCGAACGCGATGCTCACCTTTTTGACATCCTTCAAATACTTGGACCATTCGCCGTCGAAAAGCTCGGCGATGAGGGACCGCCAGCGCTGGACGCGGATCCAGTTCAAGTCTCCCAGCATGGTGTGGGGATAACGGCTGTGCCAAAAGGCCGAGAGCCGGGCCAGGGCCTGGATAGGATCTTTAAACTTGGAAGAATCCACCCAAACCCGGCCGGACTGCTCCGCCATCTTGTCGAAGAAAACATTCTGATAAGGCAGGTTGCCCGGCCACCAAAATTCCACCGGCAGATCCGGCATCAAAAGGGAGAAGGTGAATCCGTAAAGGTTCTCGATGACTTCCCTTTGGGCCACCAGTTTGATGAGGTCGCAGCACACCCTTTTTTCTTTTCCCGCCCCAAACAGGCAATGGCCTAGGATGTAATGGCGCAGGGGCGCTTCGGTGGTGTCCGCCGCGGGACGGATGAGGATATAGCGGCCCGGGTGCTTTTCAGCCAGGTCATTGAGGATCTGGTCCGCGCGGTAGCCTTCTTCGTGGTCGGTGGCATAAACCACCAGGTTGGTGGTGTAAACCCGCTGGAGGCCCAGCGTTTTGGATTTCCCGTCGGACGGGGATTTCCAAAGGTCCGTCAGATCCTTCTCAATGATTTGCGCTGAAACAGCCATTGAACACCTCTAAATTCGTCGTTCGTCGTACGCTGTTCGTCGTTAGCTGACGACGAAAGACGGAGGACGGACAACGGCTTTTACAGTCGTCTCCACTTGCGCCAGGGTTTTTCCAAAAGATTGTCCGCTTCCGAAGGGCCCCAGGTGCCCGCCTCATAATTGGGGAAGTCATTCTCGGGTTCGGTGGTTTCCCAGTTCTTCAAGACCGGCATGAGCGCGGCCCAGGCCGCCTCCACCTCGTCGCCGCGGATAAAAAGCGTCGCGTCGCCCAGCATGCAGTCCAATAAAAGCCTCTCATAGGCCTCGCTCGTTCCCTCGGCGAAGCTGGTGCCGTAGCGGAAGTCCATGTTCACGGTCCTCACTTCCATCGTCATGCCGGGAACCTTGGTTTCGAATTTGATCGTGATGCCCTCATCCGGCTGGATGCGGATGACCAGCACGTTGGGAGACAGGTCGCTCACGTTGCCCTTGAAAAGAAGATTAGGAGGCTCTTTGAATTGAATCGCGACTTCGGTGGCCCGTTTCGGCAGGCGCTTGCCCGAACGCAAGAGGAACGGCACCCCGTGCCAGCGCCAGGTGTCGAGAAAAATCTTGAGGGCGGCGAAAGTGGGCGTGTTGGATTTCGGGTCCACTCCCTCCGCCTGCCGGTAGCCGGGAACTTTTTCGCCCGCCAGGAAGCCCGGCCCATATTGCCCCCGGACCGCCCATTGGTAAACCGTATGCTCGGTGAAGGGACGGATGGACTTGAGGATCTTCAGCTTCTCGTCGCGGATGGCGTTGGCCTCGAAGGCCACCGGGGGCTCCATGGCCACCAGGCTGAGCACCTGGAAAAGATGGTTCTGGAACATGTCGCGGAGAATGCCCGAGGATTCGTAATAACCGGCCCGGGTGCCGACGCCCAAATCCTCCGAGGCAGTGATTTGGACATGGTCCACATAGCGCCGGTCCCAGATGGGCTCGAAGATGGAATTGGCGAAGCGCATCACTAAAAGATTCTGGACCGTTTCTTTTCCCAGGTAATGATCGATGCGGTAGATCTGCCTTTCCCGGAAAACATCCTTGACCCGGGCGTTGAGTTCCTGGGCCGATTCCAGGTCGTGGCCGAAAGGTTTTTCGATGACCACCCGGGAAAAACCTTTTTCTTCCTTGGCTAATCCGGAAGCTCCCAAATTGGAAATGATGTTCTCAAAAACATTGGGAGGCGTGGACAAATAAAAAATGCGGTTGCCCGAAGTTCCGTTTTCCTTGTCCATCTTGTCCAGCATTTGGGAAAGGGCGTAGTAGGTCTTGGCGTCATCGTAGCCGCCGGATAAATAGTGGAAGTTCTGGGAGAAGCTGTCCCACAGCGAGTCGGACAACTGGGGTTCGCTTTCCTTCAAGGCCGTCTTTAAGCCCTTTTTGAAATCCTCGTCGCTGATCTTGGACCGGGAGATGCCGATCAAGCTGAAGGAGGCGGGCAGAAGATGCTTCTCATAGAGATCAAAGAGGGCCGGGACCAACTTGCGGTGGGTCAAGTCTCCCGAGGCCCCGTAGATGACCAAACTGCAGGGAGCGGGAACGCGGTCGGCGAACAAACCTTGGCGGAGGGGATTTTCCAAAAGAATCGGGGTAGCCATCGGAAACCTCGAGGAAAAAGAATAGGAACAGGGTTTTTATTTTACTGTTTTATTGGGGCGGAGGCTTGTATTTCTTTCAAGCCTTTCCCAAACTGTTAAAAACCTGGATTCAGGCCCTTCCCGCCAGGTTTAAGCTGACACCTGAAACCGACGTCATGGGCCTTTTTAAATGAATCCGGGACAGCTGAAACCCAATGAGCGAGACAAGAAGTTATCTGCGCTGTCCCCTTTTGACGCTTAAGGAACGAAGCTATGGCCGACTTTAAAAAGAAAGTCCCTGAAAACACCGCGGGTGAATTTTTCGTGGATTCCACCTGCATCAACTGCGACACCTGCCGGCAATTGGCTCCCTC
>CAZHFP010000105.1:0-2985 GCA_964531065.1 uncultured bacterium | reverse complement strand
TATCTTTTCTTTCTTGTCTCTCTTGGTGGTCTTGGTGACCTTGGTGGTGAAATGGCTTCTGAGAATTTTCTAGTACTTAATTTCTTTTATTTTTTCCCTCACCTGCGCCAAAAACGAATCCGGCAGGGGCGCCAAGAAACAATCCTTCACGCATTTTTGGCCGTCCTGAAAAATCCATTGAACAAAGTCGACAAGGGCCTGGCTTTTTTTATGGTCGTGGACCGCTTTCGTTTCGTCCTCATAAACCAAAATCCAGGAAAAGGAACAGAGGGGATAGGCCGCAAGAGCCCGGGACCGGCTGAGGACGATTTTAAAATCCCCCGGCAGGTTCACCCAATCCCCGGTGGCGGCCGATAAGGATTCCAACGTCGGCTCCACGAAATGGCCGGCTGGGTTTCGCAGCTGGGCCGCGGGCATCTGGTGCTCCACCGCGTAGGAAAAATCCACGGCGGCGATCAACCCGGGCCATTGGCGTAATTTTTCCATGACCTTGTCGTTGCCTTTGACAGCGCGCCCCACGGGCCATTTCAAATTCTTTTCCTGCTCGTGTTTGGCCGTCCACTGGGGGTCCAGCCTGGCGAGAAATCCCGGAAACAAATCCTTGAGGGAGCTTTCATCCTCCCGGTGAAGGACCAGGATATCCATGGGGGGAAAAGCCGTTCCCGGGTTGAGTTCGGTGATAGAGATGTCGTTCCACCGCTTGATCTCGCCCCGGAAAATTTTCGACAGGACCGCCGGGGTCAGCTTGATGCCGCTGGGAATTCCCGGGAGATTGTAAGTGATGGCTACCCCGTCAATGGCCGCGGGCAGTTGGAGGACGGTCCGGCCGAAAGCCTTTTTTTCTTCTGAATCGGTCAGGGGCAGGTCCGTGGTCCCGAATTCGGCGCCCCGGGTGAGAAATTGGTTCACCGCGTCGTAGGGACTTTTGACCTCATACTTGAGTTTCACGTCCGTGTGAAGCCGCTGGTACTCGGAAAGGATCTTCAGATACAAGGGGGCGGTCAGACCCGATCCCACGCCTTTTAAAGAAACTCCCGCAAAAGCGGTCGCGGAAAAAAGGAACAGGGTTAAAAGGTTAAAGGTGAAAAAGTTTGAAATTTTCAAGTTATCCTTTTTCTTTGCCTGGAACCTAAAACCTGGCGCCTGACACCTGCCTTTGATCGCTGCCGTCCGAGATTGCCATGGGAAGAAGGGAACGTCAACGGAAAATCCCTTGTCCCAGGCCCCTGGGAGGACCCCCTTCCTTGTCTTTAAAACGCAGCCACCTTATGATGGGAAAAGACTGATGACACGCGCCTTAAGAGGGCTTTATGAAATCTTATAACTACGAAAAATTGAACCAGGAATTTGAGGGAAAGTCTTCGGAAGAGGTCATCCGCTGGGCCGTCGGCGAATTTACCCCGGACCTGGCCCTTTCCACCTCCTTCGGCGCCGAAAGCGCCGTTTTGCTCCACATGACCACCCAAATCCACCCGGATATTCCCGTGCTCTTTACCAACACCGGATTTCATTTTAAGGAAACCTTGGAACACCGGGACGATCTGGTGAAGCGTTTGAAATTAAACTTGCGCGAGCTCAAGCCCGAGATCCCCCACGAGGAATTCCTCACGAAAAATGGAAAGCTTTACGAACGTGATCCCGACGCCTGCTGCGCGGTCAATAAAGTCGCGCCCTTCGAAAAAGCCTTGAAGGATTACCGGGCCTGGATCACCGGCATCCGCCGCAACCAGGCCGACACCCGCAAGGCCTCGCTCTTCGTCGAGAATTACCGGGACCAGATGGTTAAGGTCAGCCCCCTGTTGAATTGGAACAGCAAAATGCTTTGGGATTACGCCAAAAAATATGACCTTCCCTACCATCCCCTCTGGGAAAAGGGCTATCTTTCCATCGGCTGTTCCCCGGAAAACTGCACCCGCCCCGTTAAATTGGGTGAGGATCCCAGGTCCGGACGGTGGGCCGGCACGGGCAAAATCGAGTGCGGCATCCAGACCTTTTTAAAATCCGAAAAAGCCGATTCCCCGGTTCAAAAATAATTTCTTTTTTTCGCTCCGCTAACTTTTGTCCGCCTTGGACCGTCCAAAAACTGAAAATAAATCTTTTCGGGATGTTCGGCGGTGGGTGGCCTATAATTCAAGGGTCTGGCCGCTCCATTATCCGTCAGGGAGGCCTTCGCGTGAAAAACCTATGGATCAAATGTGGATTCATGCTTTTACTCGCTCCAATGCCCTCAGGCTGGGCGCTGGCGCAAACCCCGCCGCTTCCATCGGATATGGACTTCGCCTTTAAACCCCATTGGGAATTCCAGCTGGACCTCACCTCTTCCGGGACGCCCGGCGACAAGGGAGGCGGCGGCTCCGCTTCCGACCTCGCCTTTACCGCCACGGAAAATTTTAATGAAACGGGTAACTTTATATCCTTCGAGGGCATGGGCGGGAGACAAAAATTGGAAGGAGGCTTCGCGAAATACGGGGATCTTTCCGTGACCGGCGGTTTAGGCTTGGGTTTTTTCGTACCCTCGCTTTCCCTCACGGCCCAAACCGGCGACGCGGCCCTTTTTTCGACCACCGCAGGCCTTAATTTAGGCTTTCAAATTTTTGACGACATTTGCGTGGGACTTCTCCTGAACGGGGGCCTTTCCAGCCATCAAATTCCCCTCTCGGCGTTAGACCCAGCGCTGCCCGATACGCTCATTGAGATCGACAGCCGAAACGTTGGCGGAGGGCTTTCCTTCATCTGGGCGACCTCGGAAATTTTCAGCTTTTCCCTGACCGGCCTCACCACCGTGGAAAATACCTATCAAATCCAAAACTTGGCCCACACCTTTAAGTTAACTGTCCCCGGCCAAGATACGGTGCTTCCCTCCAGCTCTTTCGGCTTTGACTGGGCTTTTATCAAGGATTTTTCGTTGAATGTCACGCTTCAAAGATCCGAAGAATTAGAGCCCGCGGGACTGAGCTATAGCCCGACCCTGTCGCAAACGGTCTT
>CAZHFP010000104.1:4021-9692 GCA_964531065.1 uncultured bacterium | reverse complement strand
CTACCTTAATCCAGGCTGAAAGCTTACGTCAACCAAAGAGGACCGTTGGAATTACACCAATCTGTCATTGCGAGGAACGAATTTTGTGACGAAGCAACCCAAGTTCATGGGTTGTTTTGATGAACGTTGGAATTCTGGATCGACTTTGAAAGGCGTATTTTATACCCATAAACTGGGGTTGCTTCGTCGCTAACTCCAAGGAACGACGCTCCTCGCAATGACAGCAAAAGTAAAATTCACCCTCATCCCGACCTTCTCCCCTCAAGGGAGAAGGGAATTGTTTTCCCTCTCCATCAAGGGGAGAGGGCAGGGTGAGGGTGCCGTTTCCTTGATGATTTAATCTTTTTCTTGGTGCCCTTGGTCATCGGTCCTTCGCTGCGGTGCGAAGGACTTCGTGGTTCAAATTGGTTTTGCTTTTAAACCGGCTCGGTGTAATCCAAATTCTTGCCGTAAGTTTCATCCAGATTAGCGTAGGACCAGAAGGCCAGGGCCATGGTCGCCAGGCCGATCCAGGCGGCGGCTGGGACCGTTCCCACCGAAGGAGTTAGAAATTTAAACGCCAAGGTCAAAAGAATCGCCGAACCCCTCACGAAATTGGGGGCTGTGGTGGTAGCGGTGGATCGTAGGTTAGTGCCGTACCGTTCGGTGACGGACATGAGCAGAACCGCCCAATAGCCGGCGGAAAATCCCACAAGAACGCAAAATCCATAAAATACGGTCAGGGAATAGCCCCCTAAAATGAGGAATGCCGAAGTAAATAGGGCATTGAGGGTTAAAAACCAAAAAACTATTTTTTTACGGCTTCGAAAGACCTGGCTCAAGGTGCCGCTGACAATGTCGCCGGTGGTCAGCCCCAAGTAGGCGAAAAAAACGGACTGGCCTGAGTTGGGCAGGTCGGTCATACCCATACTTTTTCCGATCTCGGGCGAAAAGGTCAGCAGGATGCTCACCAGGTACCACACCGGCAGGGCCACAAAAACCGAGCTGAAATATTTCACCAGTTTTTTTCCGGAAGAAAAGAGGGAGAAAAAATTCCCTCGCTCCACTTTTTTCTTGAGCAGGTTCTGATACAGACCTGATTCATAAACCCCCAACCGGAGAACCAAAAGAACCAGCCCCATGCCGCCGCCCACAAAAAAGGAAGCCTGCCAGGAAAATAATTTCCCCACCAAGGATGCCGCGATTACCCCTAAAACACCGATAGAGGCGATCAAGGTGGTGCCCCAACCGCGGGAAGTCCTCGACATGATTTCCGAAACCAGCGTCACGCCCGCGCCCAGCTCACCGGCCAGGCCGAGTCCTGTGATAAACCTCAGCCAGCGGTAGGCTTCCACGGAATGAACGAATCCATTGGCGATATTGCCGAAAGAATAAAGAAGGATGGAGCCGAAGAGGACCGAAAGCCGTCCGCGTTTGTCGCCCAGGATGCCCCAAAAAATACCGCCCAGGAGAAGGCCCGCGGATTGCCAGTTAAACAGGTTCAGGCCTGTATTAAATAGCTCGGATTCAGGAACGCCGATCCCCAGCAGGCTCTTGGTGCGGATGATAGAAAAAAGCATGATGTCGTAGGCATCCACAAAATAGCCTAAAGCCGCCACAAAGACAGCTAGTAGGATTTTGGGTGAAATGTCGGATTTTGCCATAGGTTCCTGAAAAGGGTTGGGTTAGCGGCAAGCTCTCATTTAAACTGCTGGAAGCGGGTAATGCAAACCAAAAGGAACCGGGAGTTTCGCTTGAAAACAAAGAAAAGTCCGGACCTTTCCCCAACGGATGCCTCTTCCTGGTTTTTTTGGATCATTTTTTTCGTTATGACAGCGGCAAATTTCCTGATCGCCTACAGCGGCTTTTCCATCGGACTCAAACTTTGGGTGTTTTCGTTGGGAGTCTTGTTGCCTCTTCTCGGTTGGCTCCAGAGGGAAACGGTCCGAAAGACGCCGCCCCTTTCCTTGGTGCAGATGGAAATTTTTGCCCCCCAGGCCGTGGCGATGGGTTGGGTCTTGATCCTGGGCTTCACGCTTTTTTCACGGTTTTGGAAGATCGACAGTCTTTTTGCCTGGCCCCTGGGGGATGAGGGCCTCAATGGAGTGGCGGCGGTTGAACTAAGCCGCCATTGGAGTTGGAAATTCTTTTATACCTCGGGCCAGGCGCCGCCCCTTCCGGTCTGGACAACGGCTTGCCTTCTGAAAATGGGATTCTCCCCCCTGATGAGCCTCTGGTTTCCCTCGGCGGCCGCCTCCTTCTTGACGGTTGCGGCTGGTTATTTCGCCGCCCGGCAGTTTTTTTCCCGTTCTTTCGCGCTGGTGGTTGCCGGTCTTTTCGCTTTTAGTTTTTGGCCCCTTTGGATGGGCCGCTTTTGCCACCAGGGGGTTTGGGTTCCCCTTTGGACCTGCGGCTGCCTTTATATTCTGGGGCGTTTTTTGAAAGAAAAGCCGGGAAGCGGAAGGATCCGTGAAGCTTTTTTTTTAGGCCTGGTCACGGGATTAGGTTCTTTCACCTTCACGCCGTGGCCTTCGGTGGCGCTCGTAACGGGAATGATTGTCTTATTTTCGGTTTTTCAAGCGAAGAAAAAAGACTGGAAGACCTTGGGAAATTTTGCGGCCGGGACTTTCATTTCCCTGAGCCCCTTTTTGTGGGCGGTATTCCATGAGGGCTATGGCGGGCATCTTCGGGAAACTTCGGCTTGGGGTCAAGTTCATGGGGCCTTTCCCTTCGAAGTGCCTTTGGGCTATTTGAGCGTCTTAGGATGGGGAACTTTTCAACATTCAGGTTTTTATATCCCCGATAGGGGAGGATTTCTTAATCCGATCTTAACATCGCTATTTTGCCTGGGCTTGATCCGGGTCGTCCGAGCCAAGCCGCGGTCTTTTTCTTTCTGGCTGATTCCCGCCGGCGTCATCCTATTCCTTCCTGGTTTTTTATCCTTGAACGTGGAAGGATTCCGCGTCGCCCAGGTTTTGCCTTGGCTGATACTCATCACGGCCTTCGGGTTTCAACCCCTGCTGGAAGCCGTCCCTTCCCATCGGAGGCTGTTGGCGGCGTCGATCGTTTTATTTTTATCTTTTTTCTTCGACTGGGGGCGGTTGACCCTGCCTTACATGAATATCTCCGGAAATCCAAAAATATTTTCAGAGACGGGGAGGCCCCTGGCCCGGTACCGGGCTTATCTCGCGTTGAAAACCATCGCTTCGGAGAAAGGCCCCGGATTGATATTGTCGGAATGGGACATTCCCGCGGACCGGACCCTGGATTTTGCCTCCTTTCCCTTTAACGCGGCCTCGAATCCTTCACTCCCGCCCTCTGAAGCCAGCTGGCTTGCGATCGTTACCGATGCCCATTACCGCCCTTTTCTCGCTAAACGATTTCCTCAAAGCCAATGGAGCTCTTTAGATTCGGATTTTTCGAAAGATGGAAATAGAGATTTAATGGTAATCGACGCCACGGATGAAACCAGGTCCCTTTTATTAAAGTGGGCCGCGGCGGATAAGGCTTTCCGGGAAATCAATGAAGGGATCGATCACATCCACGACAGGGACTGCCAGGAAAAAATGGACCGGGTTATTCGGGAAGATTATCCGCTGGTTCAAGGGGACCCTTACTTGGAGTCTTGCTTCTGGGAAAAGGCCAGTCAATTTTATTATTACTCTCAGGGCCATTTTTCCGAGCATTTGCGTGCCCTCCAGCTGGCCATTCAAAGGGGGTATCCTTCGTCCCATTTATACAGGCAATGGGCGGAGCTATTATGGTTATCAGGAAATCGGAAGGGCTCGGAACAAGCTGGGATTAAAGCCAAGGAGTCGGAAGCGCTTTATCCCTGGCGGTCAAAATAAATCTCCCTCGCCCCTCTTGTCTGGCGTAGCTTTAGCGAAGTCTGATGAGGGAGCCCTTCGAGAACCTTAGGGAAAAAGGGCGGGGTGAGGGGTGGTTAAATCTGGATAATTTTGTTGCGGTGGTCGAGATAATCTTTTAACACATATTGGGTCAGCTTGTCCGGGGCGGGATAGATCAAGCGCCCCTTGTTGACCTGGTGCATCTTCTCCAAAAATTCCGCCTCGCCGAAATAGCCCATGTCCACCTCGTTGCCCATCATGAAGGTGTTGATCGTGATGTTTTCATCCGTCACCATTTTTACTTCTCTCAAAGTGCGCTGGTAAGTCCGTTCATTCGGCGGATAGGTTAGATAGAGGAAGGAATCATCGTAAAAAGCCGTAGGGGCGCCGTCCGTAATCAGCAGGATGCTTTTGTTCTTCGTGTCTGAGTTGGCCAATAGCACCCGGGCCAATTCCAATCCTTTTTGGAGATTGGTGAAATGCTCGGGGATTAAATCGCGGCTCCGCTGGTCCACGCCCTTGGAAAAATCAATCCTCATGTTGACCGCTCCGCCCATAACGGTCACAGGTTTGGGCGCCAGTTCCGGGATATCTCCAACGGAAATTTGCTTGGCGAAGGTGGAAAAACCGACGAAGTAAAGTTTGTCCTCCGGATATTCGGTGCGGATGAGGGCGTCCAGGGCCAGGGCCAGTTTTTTCGTATTATAAAAACGCCCGTAACGGGACATGGAGCCGCTTTGGTCGATCAGCATGACGATGGCGGAGGCGGCCGCGCCCTTCGTTTGATGCACCACAAAATCCCGGCTGTCGATCGTGATGCGGCCGTTGGGCTTGCTTCCCGGCACGCCGGCCTGGCGGATGGCGCTATTAAGCAGGCTGGAAGGAAGATCCAGCGATGTCAGGGAATCACCGAACTCGTAGGGCTTCGTGACGGTCATTTCCACATTGCCGTCGCCGGTATAGGTGGCATGGTGGCGGCCGATGCCGTCGGTGAAAAGCCGTGAAAAAACTTCCTTTAAGGCTTTCTCGCCGATTTTCCGGGCGGCGCCGGGAGTAATTTTGTAAATATCCGTGTCCTCGTCGTGGTCCACTTGGCCCGTGGCCTTCAGGGCCTCGGTGAATTGTTCGCGCAGTTCCTCGCGCTTGGCGTCAAAGGCCTGGGCGGCTTCCTCGCCCAGCATTTCCTTTAATTGCTCCAGGTCCATATTGAACAGGTCGCCGTATTCCAAGGCGTCCATCAACCGGTCCTCCAGATCGTCCAGCATGGTCAGTTTTTCCTTCAGCCGTTCGGCTTCGGAAGGGGTCACGCTTTTTGGACCGGTAAATTCGTTTTCTTTTTCCAACTCCGTGAAGGAATTTATCTTTTGGATTTGCTGGATCAGTTCCATCAGCTGCCGGCGGGCCTCATCGGCCTTGGTGTTTTGAAGGCGGGATAACTGCCAATCCATCGTGTAAAGCTGGGAGGGATTGCGCTGGTCCAGCCCCTCTTTCAGGCGCTGGGAGAGGTTATTATCCTTGAGCTTGGAAACGAGCTGTTCCAATTCGGCGGATTTGCGGCGGATGTCCTCTTCCAGTTTGGACAGCAAATCATCCAGCCGGTGGTTTTCCAAAATGTCCCCTCGCTGGCGGTCGATCTCGTCCAAATAGCCCTGGATGAGTTCGTCCATGCCGCTGACCTTGAGGAATTGGTTATAGGGAATGCCTTTTTCCTGCAGGTGTTTCAAAGCCTCGTCGAAGGAGACGTGGTACTGCATCATCAGTTCCTTCACCGCGTTGACCAGGTCCTCCACGGTAAAGGGGGGCTTTTCGGGTTCGTGCCATTCGGAATAATCGTGAGTAATCAT
>CAZHFP010000104.1:2398-3921 GCA_964531065.1 uncultured bacterium | reverse complement strand
TGGGGCTGGCGGGGGCTTGGTAGTCGAAAATTTCTCCCACCTTGCTTCGGGATAATTTTCCCGACAGGTGAAGCCCTTCCAGCACGAACTCCACGCAGGAGGCCTGGTACATTTCTGAATTTTTGTCCGTCAAATGATGCACGGGTTCCCATATTTGGGGTAATTGGGAAATGACGTCCTTATATTGGCTCGAGGGTGTTAATTCCGAAAGGCGCACATGCTTGTCCCCGGACAGGTCGAGCACGCTGAATTCCAGATGGTCCTTTTCCATGTGTTCCTTGAATACCTGGGCCACGGCCTTGTCCATGATTTTTCCAAAGACTTGGAACTCATTCACCGTTTCCTCGCGGAAGGGATCAAGCTCGATTTTCCCCGAGGAGGAAGTATAAAGATAGTTCAAGTCCGACATGCGGGGGACCGCTTCCTTTTCGCCCAAGATGTAGGCTCGGCGTCTGGCGTTCGCGATCATCGTTTCATAATTGGCGATCGAAAGGCGGGCGGAGACTCCCGATTTCTGGTTCACGTAGGGGCTCTTGCGGGCTTCGATAGTGATTTGCTCGATGATTTCGGTCATGAAATCGGGGATCACGACCTTGACCTCGTCGTTGGCCGGGATCCAGGCTTCTTGAAGGATAATCTTGATTCCCAAATCTCTCGTGAGGGGGTAATGGGTTCTTATTTCCGCGCCGATACGGTCCTTGAGCTGAGTGATGATTTTTCCCGCCCTTGTGTATTCTTCGGGGTTGGCGGTGAAGAGAAGGATTAAATCCAGGTCGAATCGGATGGGGTAGCCGCGCACCTGAATGTCACGCTCCTCCAAAATATTAAAGAGCGCCACCTGTACCAAGTACTCCAGGTCCGGCAATTCGTTCACCGCGAAGATGCCCCGGTTCATGCGGGGAATAAGCCCAAAGTGGATGGCTTCCTCGCTGGCCAAAGGATTTCCCGCGGCGACTTTCGCCGGGTCCAAGTCGCCGATCAAGTCCGCTATTTTTGTGCCGGGCGAGAGGCGCTCGCCGTAACGTTCTTCGCGGCCGATCCATTCAATTTCCAGGGCGTCGCCCTTTTCCTTCAGTTTTTTCCGGCAGGCGGAACAAATAGGATGATAGGGATGGTCGTGAATCTCACAGCCCTTCACGATGGGAATTTCCTCGTCCAAAAACTGGGTGAGCGACCTCATCAGGCGGCTCTTGGCCTGGCCCTTTTCGCCGAGAAAAACAATATCGTGGTGGGACAAAAGAGCGTTGGTCAATTGGGGAACCACGGTTTCCTCAAAGCCGTGAATATGGGGAAACAGGTTTTCGCCCGCCTTTAATTTTTTAAGGAGGTTCCGTTCCAATTCCTCCTTCACGGTGACGTCGGGATATTGGGAGGCTTTGAGTTGGCCCAGCGTCGCGGCTTTGGAAGACATGGAGGTCCTTTAAATGATGTTTTGGGTGAAGGCGGTTGGCGCGGTTAAAATGTCCTTGCCCCGAGATTTTAGAAGCTCGTCCTTAGGGGTTGCAAGGGGAAGAAAAGAAAAT
>CAZHFP010000104.1:0-2298 GCA_964531065.1 uncultured bacterium | reverse complement strand
CGCCCTAAAAGAGAATCCATGCCTGAACTCATTGAAATACCGGCCCCATCCTTCCTTTCCGCCGAACCCAAAGTCACCCTGGTCAATAGCTTCACCAAACCCTTCGATAACGCCGTGGCCACGGCCCGCACCTGTTATTCCAGCAAGGGCATCATCACCGCCGAGCAAGTGGCCGGGGAAGGCTTGGATGAGGAAAAGCGTGAGGACCGCCGCCAAAAGCGCGACGACCTGGCCCGCTCCATTTATAAAGCCGGGCACCATACCACGCTTCAACACGCGCATTTTCAATTCGCGCTGGAAAATGTCTCCCGGCAGTTTATCTGGAGCTTCCTGCACAGCCATCCCTTTTACAACTCCGAGCAGGTTTCCCAGCGCTATGTCACGGTGGACACCAGCCAAATTGCCATGCCGCCCCTGACGGGCGAAGCCGCGCGGGTTTACCAGGAAACCGTTGCTTTCCAAACCCAATCTTATTTGTCCCTTACGGAAAAGCTTAAAGGCCTGGTCGGCCGGGAATACCAAGCCAGGTTCCGCCACGCGGATTTAGCCGGAAAAAAAGCCGCTACCGCGGTCCAGAAAAAATCCCAAGAAGTGGCCCGCTATTGTTTACCGGTGGCGACCTTCGCCTATCTTTACCACACCATTTCGGGGTTGACCTTGCTCCGCTATTGGCGGCTGTGCCAAACCTTTGACGCGCCGCTGGAACAAAAAATTGTCATCGGCAAAATGGTGGAGGCGGTTCTGGAGCAGGCGCCCGAATACCGGACCATCATGGAACAACCTTTGGATTTTGAGGCCACGGCCGAAGCGCGGATGTATGAAGATTTTCACGCAACGGCCGCTACTCACAAGGCCTTCCGCCAGGAGTTTGACGCATCGCTGGACGGACG
This sequence comes from uncultured bacterium, assembly GCA_964531065.1. Classification (GTDB taxonomy): domain Bacteria; phylum Oederibacteriota; class Muellerivitia; order Muellerivitales; family Muellerivitaceae; genus PALSA-1180. The sequence continues at coordinate 1,408 of CAZHFP010000104.1, read as the reverse complement.
CATGTCCAAGCTGGCGGACCATTCCAAAGAAGGGGAAAAGATGCTGGCTCAGGCGGTGCGGGAAGTGTTCGGTCTGCCCTCCTCAGCCCTGTCCGACGATGAGGCTATTGAGCTGGCCTTAGATCCGGCCAAGAATAAATACTTGGGCGAAACCTTGAACGTTTCCACCCACAGCAAATTAACCCGCGCGCTTTTTCATCCCCACTACACCTTCCGCAAAAAATTGTCCCACACGGGGGATTCGCAGGACCAGCGCCACCGCATGACGCCGGCCTCCCGCCCCATTCTTCACGCCTTGACGATGGATGAGCCGGATTATTTAATGCCGATACTTTTGGAACAGGACCCAGCCCTCAAAAAAGAATTCGCCGGGATCATGGACCAAACTTGGGACAATATCGTAAAGTTGCGGAAGCTGGGAGTTTCCGAGGAATTCGCTTCCTATTTGCTCCCCAATGCCGTGGCCGTGCGTTTTTCGGAGTCCGCGGACCTGCTCAACCTTCACCATAAGCACGCGATGAGGCTTTGCTACAACGCCCAAGAAGAGATATGGAAAGCCTCGCTGGACGAGGCGCAACAGGTGCGGGAAGTGCACCCCCGCATCGGCAAATGGCTCCTGCCCCCCTGCGGGCTTCGAAGCCGAGCCGGCACCAAACCCACCTGTCCCGAGGGCGAGCGCTTCTGCGGAGTGGTGGTGTGGAAGAAAGATTTGAACGAGTATACGAGAGTGATTTAACGGCAGGTACTAGGCGTAAGGTTCTAGGTGCCAGCGAGGCAAAATGAAAAACAACCGAATAACGGACAAATCAAAGTATTTAACTACCCCCCTCACCCTACCCTCTCCCTCCGGGAGAGAGGGAGCTGAAAAGAACAGCTTAAAAGATTTTTCCCCTCTCCCTCGAGGGGAGAGGGCCAGGGTGAGGGTGATGTTTAAGCATTTTGTTTTAATCGTTTTGATGTTGTTAGTTGTGACCGCGCCTTCCCTAGCCAAGACAAAGAAAAAAGGCAAGCCGACACCGACTCCCAATACTTCTGCCAATATAGCGGCCATGCAAAAAGTTCTGCGGCTGGCCGCCTACGAAAAGGGCGGGGAATTTATAGGAGATGTGGCGGGCATCGTCGACTCGAAAGCCAAAAAAGTCGTCCTGAAGTGTAACTTGACCAATCTTTCAACCAGGGAAGTCCACGGAGCTAGGGGAGTGCTCCGCTTCACGACATTGTTTGGCGACTATATCGGCGATCTGTCCCTGGAAACAACCGCGGTTATACCGCCGCGGACCACGGTTTCGGTCGAATGGAAAGCCGGCGCTGAACGTTTTAGCGAAGAGGGATTGAAGACTTTCCAAAAGCTCAAGCTCGAGCAGATGCGCCAGCTTTGGTATCCCACCATGGTCGTCTTCACCGACGG
>CAZHFP010000103.1:0-9949 GCA_964531065.1 uncultured bacterium | reverse complement strand
GTCGAGGCGTCCGAGACGGCGAAAAAGACCTGTCCGCCCGGCGCGCTGCCCTTGATGCAAAAGACAAAGGCGTTGGTCCCCAGCGGAGCCTGCGTGGAGATGTTGTATGGAACCGGCGTTCCTGAGGTCGAGGCGAAATCCCCCTGCAGGGCCGCGAAGACGGGAGCGGTTGAGCCGGTAGTGCCCGTTGCCTCGGCGTAATTATTGGAACCGCATCCCCCGGAGGTGGTGGGAGTTAAGGCCGCGGGCGGAGCCGGAGAAGTTCCGGTGCTTCCCACTTCATACCAGGAGCCTGTTAATCCTAAGGAACTGCCCGTCACATCCGAAGTACCGCCTTCCTCAAAATCGGCGATCAAGTTGGGATCGACCGTTGGCGTAGGGGAAGGAGTAAAGGTGGGTGAATTCGTGGGAGTGAACGTCACGGTCGGAGACAAGGTATCTGTGGGAGTGTCGGTAATCGTCGGAGTGGCAGTCGGGCTGCCGATGGTATTGGTCACCGTGGGCGTTGAACTATTGGTGGGAGTTGGGCTGATGGTCGAGGTGAAGGTGTTCGTGATGGTCGGTGAATTCGTCGCGGCGAGGGTGGGTGTGGAAGGCAACGTCGGGGAGACAGGAACCGATATTTGCCTGGTACAGCCGACAATTAAAGCCAAAACCACAAAACCACAAAGGAAAAATCCGGAAAAAAAACGTCCCCATGAATTCATCAGTCATCCCCCTCAAATTCGAATTTCTACTTTAATTAGGGCAAAAGAAGTGCCAAATCGGCAAAACGGATTTGGCCTGAAAATCGTTTTAGTTGGTTCGAAGCGGAGCCTAGTTTAGCGATTCCCGGGCAAAACTGTCAATTAAACATGGAATCCTGTTTGGTTTTTGACAAAAAACCGGTTTCACGAGGCGAAAACCGGACCCTTTTCCCCCGGGCTTCACATTCCCTTGAGGCGCAAAAGGTCCCTCAATTTTTCTCTCACGTCCTCATTGTTCGGCTCATCATTTAAAATCCGCTCGTAAATTTTTAAAGCCTCAACATAGAGGCCTTGTTTCGAGTAGATATCCGCCAAGGTCTGGCGGATAAAAGGGTCTTCCAACACTTCCGGAGAAGCCGTTGATCCGGAAGAAGGGTTTTTACCATGGGGAGCGGGATTGGCCGCAGGCGCCGGAACCTTGACTTCCCTTTCTTTTTCCAGCCGAAGCCGTTCCATGCCCTGATGAATTTCTTGGTTTATTTTCGCACGGGCGATTTCCTGGTCTTTTTTTTGCAAAGCATACCGGTTCCGCTCCTCTTCTTCCTTACGCCGTTGTTCCTCCTCCACTTGGAGCGCGGCTCTTAATTGGGACTCCTTATCCATTTTATCTTTCATTTCATGCTCGACTTGTTGCCGGATACGCTGTTCCAGGGAGGTTTTCGTTTCTTCCAACTCGGCTTTTAATCGGTTATAAGAATCGCTTTTTTCCCTTTCGAGAATATCCCGCTCCAAGGATAAAGCCCGCTGCTTATCCTCATACTCGCGGGCCAACTGCAGGCGCAGTTCCCCCTCTTTTGATTTCTGGACCTGTTCCAATAGTTTGGATTCCAACTCCTGCTTTAATTGGATCTGCTCCAACTCCCTTTTACGCTCAATCTCGTGCTGGCGTTCCTGGGCGACCCGGGCTTGCTCGTCGAGTTCCCGGCGCATCTGTTCCCGTAAATCCCTTTCCAGCTCGGCTTTGATCTCATCCGGAGAGGGATATTTTTCAGCCGGTTCCATAGACCGGGCAACGAGCGCGTAAACCTGCTGGAGCCGGACCCGGATATCCGGCAAATCGGGCCAGTGTTTCAGCATGTCCAAATAAATATCAATAGCTTGTTCGTAAAAACCCTTGTCCGTAAAAGCCTGGGCCTGGACGAGAAGCCCAGCCTGCTGATCCCCTTCCATCCGGGCCACATCCTCGGGGGATGGTCCGGCCGGAACCTCCGCTACGGGTTCGGGCTCGGACACGGGAACCGCCAAATGCTGATCCAGCGCGTATTTTTTCACTCCCTCGTTTTGAGGGTCCAACTCCAAAATAGTTTGCCGGACCTCACGCGCCTCATCTAAAAGATCCTCGTTAAAATAAACGTCCAATATTTTTGAATAAACTTGGACCGCTTCAGGCGTTTGATTTAATCTTAAAAAAACCAGCGCCAAATATTTTAAAGCTCCCACATGGGCATCCTGCTGTTTCAAGAACTTCTCAAAGGCCGAACGGCTTTCGGGGTATTTTTGCTGGTTGAAATAAATGACGCCCAGATGGTAAAAGGTGTTCTGGTCCCCCAGGTCGATGGATTTCTCCGCGGCCTCCTCAGCCTTCCCCATGTCATTCTTGCTGATGAAGATTTCAATCAAATCCTGCAGGCTCTTAATGGCGGAGGGTACTTGGCGGGCTTTTATGAAAAGATCGACTAATTTTTCCCGCGCCTCGATATTAAGCGGGTCGATCTCCGTCACCGCCTGCAAAACTTCGGCCAGCCGCCCCGTTTGGGTATCCGGATCCAGCCCCATGGCGAAACCCATCAAGGTCTCAACCGCCTCAAACTTTTTACCCTTTTTCATTAAAAGTTTGGCGAACTGAAGATTGGCGTCCATCCGGTTAGGTTCGGCCTTCAAAACCGAACGGTATATATCTGAGGCTTTTTCCGGGTCCGGCTCTTCCATTTCGACGGCGCGGGCCAAATATTTGTCGATGAGGTTTTTGACGGCGTTCAAAAGATCGGGGTCATTGGGGACCAATTTCAGCATGCGTTTGTAAACTTGGAGGACCTTATCGACCTGGTTTTTCTGGTCGAACCCTTGGGCCACCAAGTCATATTGCTGGAGCGCTTCTTTGGCATCGCCTTTTTTGGCGTAAATATCCGCCAGCATGTTATGGACATTGAGGTCTTTGGGATCTAAATCGGCGAGCTTGTGATACTCTTCGATGGCCCGATCCCAGTCACCTTTTTGGTAGTAGGAATAGGCGGTTTTGATGAGGACGGCTTTATCTTCGGACACCGCGGGAAGACTCCTTCAGGGGCAAACCTGGCCCACTTCCCATTGGGAAAATCCAACAAAAGTGGAAAGTCAATTTAACATAGCCCTTTTCGCAGGCCAAGGGCTTTGTCAAATAGCCGCTTTCCCCGAAAACCGGGGAAAGCGCCCATTTATTTGGCGGGAGATATTTCGACGCAGGTGATCGAATAGGCCGGAAAGGTGTATTCAAAACGATTTCCAACGGCCTTGGCACCCTTAAAGTGGGAGGGACCGGAATTGATCACCGCACGGTAGAGGTTTTCGCTCCATTGGTATTCCTTGGAGCTCAATTGGTAAAAATCAAGTTTGGATTTCCCCTTGAGCCCGCCTCCCAGGTTTAACACTGTTTTAAAACCAGCCTTGGGATTTTTATTGATGACCAAAAGGTATTTTTTACCGCGGGCCGTGCTGGCATATGCCGAAAGATCCTCGGAATCGGAAACGGCCTGGTAAAGGGTGTTCCCGAAATAATGCTCCAGCATGAAGAGTGCCCAGTAATGGGCCCTGGGTGAATAGGGCCTGTCGGTGTCCGCAGGGTCCAGCAAGCCGTGCCCGCCGCCTTGGCCGGGTTTTTGGGTGAACATGTCCCAAATGTTGGTCTGGTTGACGCCCCAAAGCATCATCTGCGCCAGATAATCCGCGCAGAAAATCCCATTGACCAGCTTAGCCGTTGTCGAGTTTTCATCGCCTGAATTCCACTCGCTGACGGCGATTTCAATATCCTTATAACGGTCCGGAATGTTCTTTTTAATGGCTTCCCGGATCTTGGGAATATATTCGGACCAGAGGGAGGTTTTAGACAGAAGATTGGAATCACTGTCGTTGCTCCAATAGGGATAACTGTGGACTGAAACCACATCCACGTAGGCCCCGCACTTTTCCAAGAATCCCTCGACCCACCAGGGCGCGGTCTCGGGAGCCAGCCAAGGCGACCCTTCTTTTCTTTCGTGGTTTTGGAATTGGGCCGGAGTCGGACCCATAATTTTGATGTCGGGATATTTGGCCCGAATGGCTTTGGCGAATTCCAGGTAATGCTGGCAATAGTTGTCGATCACCGTCCAGTATTGGCCCTGCCCGTCGTGCTGAAGATCCGCTTCGTAATCCGGCTCATTACCCAGTTCGACGTACTTGACCTTCAACCCTTGGGCCTTCGCGTCGGCGATCCAATCCAGGCAGTTCTGGACGTCCATCGTCATGATGTTGGCGATCATGAGCGGCTCCCCATTGGGAAGACGCTTCATATAGTCAACCATTTGGGGCCAGCCAAAGGGCCAGGTCGTCTGAACCGTCTTACCGTCTTTAGCCAGGGACTCGCTGGTTTTCCACCGCCAGATATTTCCGTATTCCCCGCCGGGAACCCGGACATAGGACGTGATGTCGGACATTTCCTTCATGGCCGTCGGGTCCGTGAACCATTTCGGATCATGCCAGGCGGCGATATTGTTTCCGAACATGTAGTGAGGATTAAAGGTTCTAATTTTTTTGTCGAAGAAAACATCCACCATGGCTTTTTTGACAACCGCCGTGTCCGGGTTCAAGACAACTTTCCAAGGCGCTCCTCCAGCGGCCACCTTCACGGTTTCCTTATCCGCTTTGAAGCCGGGCGCGAACACTTCCGCCGGATATTGATCCTCCGGAATCTCCATGCTGAAGGAACCATCCGCCGCCGAAAGAACCTGTTTTTTGGCGATGGCCACGATGGCTCCCGCCACCGGTTTGCCCGTCCCGCCGGCCGTGACCTTCCCCTTCAAAACCGACGCCGCGCCCTTGATCAATCCCCTGACGTTATCGATCACCACTTGTCCCTTGATGGGACCGCCCGAATTGAACACAAAGTAAACCTTGGTGACGCCGCCTTTAAAAAGGCTTGAATCCACATCCTGATGGATGTGGTTCCAGCCTTCTTTCATTTTCATTTTCAGCTCGTTCCAGCTCGCCGCGGGGCTTTGGGTAATAATATAAAATTCCCCGTACCCGGCGCTTTTAAGGCTGTCGGGCGGAAAGTAAAGATCGGCGGTAATGGCTTTGAAGTTTTCCCATTTGTCTCCCATGGGCACCGCCGAGCAGACCGCGAGTCCCTGGTTCCAACCGGTCGAGCCGTCGGTGTTGACGACCAAGGCACCGGTGCCTTCGGTGGTGATATCGGTTCCCTGGCTGACCGAGCCCGTAAAGCCGCCCAAGTCGCCGTTAAAGCCCCAGATGAGCGTCCCGTCCGTGGAGGCGTTCTTTTTACCCGCCGCCGCATCCATTTCCACCGAGACCGCGCCCGGCATCGCTTGTTTGCCGGCGGAATTAAGGAATACCGTGCTCCCTTTAAAGGTCAGGGATCCCCAGGCTGACGGATCCTGCCAGCTCTTGTCCTGCTGGGACCAGGCCGCTTGCAGAGCCCTGGTCTTGGAACTCGCCCCGACGTCATCCACCGCGATATCAAAGCCGATGGATTTACCCGGACCCATGTCGAGCTTGTAAAAATAAATGAGCGGAATGGAAATTTCCATCGTGTAGCCGGTCGCCGTCAACTTGGTGGCAATCTTGGAATTGGGAATGTCGCCCTTATCGGTTACGCTGTAAATTTCGGCGCCCTCTCCCGCCTTCCCGGGCGAAACGACGATTTGAATGTCGGTGGGCGAGTAGGCTTTCCGCTGGGGGTTTGAGCTGTCGGTTCCGACGTAAATTTCCAGGGCGTCGCCGTTGTAAATGTCCCCGGCGTTCATGCTGTTATATTGAGGCGTCTTGCTGGTGATATCGGCGCCGATGTACAAATTTGTTTTGTCATAGGCGATATGAACCCTGGCGCTGAAATAATCCGGGCCGGTCCAGTCCCCCGCGCCCACAACCACGTTCTCTTTTTTATCCAGGGTAATGACCGGAGCCGAGGTCCAGTCGGAAAGATCGCCGTCCACCTGAATGGGAACGGCCGTGTCCATAATTTCGGCGGTAGGCGCCGCGGCAACAGCGGCGGGAATCAGTGAAAGCGCCATGGCCATGGTCAACCACAAGGACCTATTGATTTTTTTCACAGGATTCATCCCCCCGAATATGGATTTAGTTTTATTTTTTGTGAATTTAAATTAATTTTAAGTTGAAAAGGAGCAGGAAATTTATAACACCTTTCCCGAGGGCCTTCAACGCCAAATTGGGCCAGGGGGGGCTTCCAGATGAATTGAAAGCGGTATTATTTGGGGTTTTGCTTTTGGTCGTGGGAGCTTTTCAAATAATAACCACAGCTTTCACGAACCACCAATTTCGTGGGGAAAAAACGGTGGGTATATTCCAGGGGCTTTTTCTCGATTTGGTTCCACAACATTTTCGCGGCTTCATACCCCATGTCAAAGGCCGGCTGGTGAACCGTGGTCAGGCCCATGTCGCTGGAGACATCATCAAAACCGCACACCGCCACGTCCTGCGGAACCCGAAAGCCCTGCTTGCGGAGCTGTTTAATCGCGCCCACCGCCATCATATCACTGGAGCCGATAATGGCGGTCGGGGGATGTTTGGTTTTCCAAAAAGCTTCCACGGCTTTGGACCCAGCCTGCTCCGTCCAATTGCCCGAATAAATATGTTCATCATGAAGCGGCAAGCCGCGTTTTTTCATGATGTATTTAAACGCGTTAAAACGGTCCAGGGAATTTTTTGAGTACTGGACATCTCCGGCGACAAAACCGATCCGTTTGTGGTCTAGTTCGATCAAGTGGTCCACCACGTCGATGATCCCTTGGGTGTTGAGGCAGTCGACAAAATACACGTTGGGATCATTCACTTGGTAATTGATCAATACATAAGGAAGGGTTCCCTGTTTCAAATCCTGGAAGAACCGCGACTCCACCGGCGGTGCGATGGCCAATACCCCATCCACGAGCCCGGAGTTGACGAAATTTGCGTAGACGCTTTCGTTCTGGATATTCCGGCTGAAGGTGTTCATCAGGATGTTGTAGCGCTTCTCGCTGATAAAGCTGATGATGCCGTCGAGGACCCGGGTCAGATAAAAATCGCTTAGGGAAGGCTTCTCGTACCAGAAAAAAACCACCCCGATGTTGTAAGTCTTGCGGGTCTTCAATCCCCGGGCCATGGTATTGGGATAGTATCCCAGTTCTTTTAATATTTTCTCGATGCGCTGCTGGGTCTTGAGCCCAACCTTGTGAATGTCTTTTTGATTGACCACCCGGGAGACGGTGGCGACGGACACTCCCGCCTTTTGGGCGACATCTTTAATGGTAATGGCCATGAGCGTTAACCTAACCCGGATGATTTAAGAAGCACATTATATAACAGCTTTAGCTTTGAATAAACCGCCTGGATTACTTGGCTAAAACGCTCGAAAGCAGGGTGACCTTGGTCATGACGTCCCCCTGGCGCAATTGCATCACATTATCCATTCCATCGATCACCTGGCCGAATACGGTGTAGCCGCCATCCAAGTTTGGCACGTCCGCGAGGCAAACATAGAATTGGCTGGTGGCCGAGTTGGGATCATTCGTGCGGGCCATTCCCAAGGCACCCTTCAAATGTTTGTGGGCGGTGATTTCCAGCGGAATCGTTTTTCCCGAACCGCCTCCGCCCGTTCCCGTCGGGTCCCCGCCCTGGATCACAAAATCCGGCACATAGCGGTGGAAGGTAAGCCCGTTGTAAAAACCGGCGCTGGTCAGATCCACGAAGTTCTTGGTGGAAATCGGAACATCGGCAAAAAGCTCAACGGTAAAATTTCCCTTGGTGGTTTCAAATTTAATTTTAGGATTGCCCATCATTTTGGATGAGGCTGTGCTTTTCTTCTTCTTTTTCTTGGCCACGGTGTCTCCCCCGAAAGCGCTGGCTGAGAAGCCGGCGAGTATTAATCCGCAAAATAAAACCATCGTGATCTTCCGAAACATTTTCCCCTCCTGAAAATCATTCGAACCTGGCTATCATACCGTCCGGAATTCCCAGCGTCATCCATTCATCTTATTTTTTTGAAAACCACTCGCGAAGCAGGTCGACGCCCACCCTGCCCCGGAAACCCCAGCTTTAGACGTTCTTTAGAGGGCTTCCTTCCTTGACTTCCCTTCTATCGTCCCCTAGAATTTCCTCTCTTTTATTGGGATTTTTTCAATATCCCAAACGAAAGACCCCATCGTCTAGAGGCCTAGGACTCCAGGTTTTCATCCTGGCAACACGGGTTCGAATCCCGTTGGGGTCACCATTTTTTACCCACCGAAGATTTAACCGGGAGGCAATCATGATTAAGGTCGGCATTTACGGCGCTACCGGTTATATGGGCGGTGAGGTTCTCCGCGTTCTGATGGATCATCCGGATGTTGAAATCGCCTGGGCCACCAGCCGAAGCGATGTCCATGTGGCCGATTACCATCCCAATCTATATGGAACGGATTTGAAGTTCATCCGTCCCGAGCAGACCACGCCCTGCGACGTGGTCTTTATGGCGCTTCCCACCGGCGTTCCCCAGGAATTGGCCCCCAAGTTTTTAAAAGAAGGCGCCAAGATCATCGACCTAGGCGCGGATTTCCGTTTGAGCGACCGCAAGACCTGGGAAAATGTTTATAAGAAGAAGCACAAGAACTGGAACCTGGTCAAAGAAGCCGTTTACGGTATTTCCGAGCTCCATCGGGAAGAAATCAAGAAAGCCAGGATCATCGCGAATCCGGGATGTTTCGCTTCGGCCGCGATCCTAGGTTTAGCGCCCCTCGTCAAAGCCGGTTTAATCGATACTTCTAAAATCGTCGTCGACGGCTTGTCCGGAACCGCCGGAGCCGGCGCCGAGCTGGCCCGCCCAGCCCATCACCCTGAAATTGGAAATAATTTAGTTCCCTACAACGTCGTCGGCCACCGCCATACTTTTGAGGCCGAGCAGGAACTGTCCAGGCTTTCCAAAAAGAAGATCAAGATCAGCTTCACGCCGGTTTATGTGCCGATCGTTCGGGGCATCCTGGATATCTGCCACGCCTTCCCCACCAAGAAGGTCACCCGGGCCAAGCTTATGGATCTGTATAAGGAATTTTATAAGAACGAATACTTCGTGAAGGTCTATGACTTGCCGAAAGAAGAAAAGGCCTCCTGGCAGTACAAACCCTATCCTTGGGTCAACAGCGTCTCGGGGACCAACTTCTGCTTTATCGGTTTAGACATGGATGAGGTTCGGGGACGAATCGTGGTCTTCAGCGTACTCGACAGCATCGGCAAAGGCGGCGCCCATGTGGGCGTACAGAACATGAACCTGATGTTCGGGCTGGATGAGACGACGGGACTTACCCGTCGGGGGCTGCACCCTATCTGATCACGCCTTATATCCAAGACGGGTTCCCGCCGTGAACAAGTGTTACATCGGGGTGTGGTAAGCACAGCCTTCCCGCCAAATCAATAGATTGAATATCGACAACAAAAATCCCGCGAAATAGCACAAAAATATTATTAGTTTTTTATTTTTTGCGATCAAAAATACCGAAAGCATTCCGCCAAGGTTAATGATGGGCAAAACAGGCGTGGCCAACATCGAAGGGAAACATAAAATCCAAAATAAGCCCGATTTCAATTCGAACACTGGAATAAAATTCGGAAAAATAAAGAAAATCGTCAAAGCTTGTATTTTCAGGGCTTTTTTAAATTCTTGAGGTTCAATATTTTCCGTCATTTTCTCAGCCTACTTTAATTAAATTTTAAATAGTAATAATTAAACCTTCCCCCTACGACCCACCAAAAAATTAAATTTACGCAACATGCCAACAACCCCAAAGCAAGAAAAGAAAATATCTCTTTTTGTCTGGGAGATCTAAATAAATAGACCGCAAATAAAACGAGATCAAGAGTACCAACAAAAATAAACAACTTCAGAGATATGGATAAAACACGAATGCTATCAACATATCCGCTGTTATGACTTCCACCGAAAATAAAAAAAATCGGAATGCCAGAGGCTACGGACATGAAAT
>CAZHFP010000102.1:0-9958 GCA_964531065.1 uncultured bacterium | reverse complement strand
ACACCCTTCACCTCCATCCCGAACAGCTTTCGCAGGTCGATCAGGGCGAGGATTTCCCCTCGGTAGGGAGTGACCCCGACCAGAAAATCGGGAACTCCTGGGACGGGGGTGAAATTCGTCAAGGGAAAAACCTCAAGAATCGTACCCGTCTCCAAGGCGTAGCGTTCGTCCCCCAACTCAAATACCAGCACCTCCAACCCCGCTTCCGCGGATTCGGGCTTCAAGGAAGCTTGGGATAGCTTCAACGCCCGCTCCCCCATGATCTTCCGGGCCTTTTCGGCGGTGGGATGCACCGCCTCTTCCATCGCCAATTCAGCCCGGTTCATCTTTTGGCGTATCTCATCCCAATCGATTTCCTTTTCGGCCTTGCGCCGCTTTATCGGCATTCGGTTTCCTCCAGGCTTGAAAGCTGGGTTTGGGACGCTTCCCTCAATTGCTCCGCCGATTCCCCGTCCGAAAGGCGGAGAATGCTTTCGGGCGGAAATTCCCGGCAAAGTTTTAGCGAATTTTTAAAAGCCCGCTTAGCCCCTTCCCAATCCTGGAGCCTGCGTAAAACTAATCCCAGGGTGAACTCGGCGACGGGCAAAGATTGGTCCAGATAGAGGGTGCGGCGCAAATCCCGGGCGGCTTCCCAATTTTTTCCCCTATTCATCAGCAAAACCGCCCGAAGAAAATTAAGCTCCGGGGAAAGGGGGTGCAGCCGGACGGCCTTTTCAGCGGCTTCTTCCGCCGCGGCCCTGTCCTTTAAATTGGCTAAAGCTCTGAGCAGCCATACACAGGCGGACCTTTCCTGAATGAAGGGCAAGGTCAATCGAAGGACCTGGCCATAATCCATTCGGACAAAGGCTTTTTGCGCTTTTGAGAGTATCTCGGAATAAGTTGTTTCAGCGGGCTTAGTTCCAACCGGGGGCTCAAGTCGGACGTCCGGGGCCTTTTCTTTTTCCAAAGCGGCTTCCGCTCCTGTAAAACCCCTGGAGGGCGACGGGGTCCCGGAAGGGGTCCATGTCTCAAAAGGAAAAAACACAACTTTCGGGTCGGCTTTTAAAACTTTTCGGTAAGCGATTCCGTAGGGAGTAAGGATAGATTCACATTGGAAGCTTTTCTCGGACAAGGGATCGGAGGGCCCCGTGACGATCCATCCTCCCTCCGCCAGGGACGCGATCAAGGTCCTAAAAACTTTCTCAACAGCCGAGGGGCTTAAATAAATCATCACATTGCGGCATAAAATTAAATCCATCCCCCTAAAGGAATGCGAATCAAAACTCTGGTCCCGAACTAAATTGCGACTCTCAAACAAGACCCTCGGAAGGAACCGCCGGTCCAACGCGAATCCATCCTGTTCCCGCCGAAAATATCGGTCAATCCAATCGGCTTTCTTTTCTCGAAGGGACCATGAACTATAAACCGCCTTACGGGCCTTCAAAAGAGCGGAAGTTGAAATATCCGTCGCCCGGATGACGGCATGATTTTCTATTCCCGCCTCTTCAAACAAAATCGCCAGCGAATAGGCTTCCTCGCCGGCGGAACAGCCGGCGCTCCAGGTCCGCAGAGGATGAGGCCCGCGGCGCCGGACAATCTCAGGCAGGAGTTTCTCCCTGATCCATTGGAACTGATGGGGATCTCGGAAAAAATAAGATTCCCCCACTGTTAATTGGGCCGCCAGGTCCACCAGGGATGATTCATCATTTTCCAGCCGTTGGACAAAAAACCCAACCTCCCGGATTTTCATCCTGGCCATCGCCATCCGCACACTCTCTTCCACGTCCGCGATTCGATGGGAGGGAAAAATCAGGCCGGTCTTGGCCTCCATTAAATTCGCCGCCCTTTCAAAAGAGGGATGGGTCCAGGTCAAGACGGCTTTCATAGTCATTCCTTTCCGTAAGCGGAAAGGGATTCGGAAAGACTTTTTTCCTCGGCTCCCGAAAGAAAGGTTCCCAGATCATGAATCAAAACCAGGCCGTCGGAAAATCGCGCCACACCGCTGAGCGTGTCCAAACCGGGGGCGACTTTTTTCGCTTCCTCAATGTCGGACTCGGGAACACGGACCAAATCGGTGGCCCGATCCACCCGCAAAGCGACTTGCCTTTCTTTCGTCCGGGCAAGGATGAGATGATCCTGTATCTCCAGGGCTTTGGGTTTTTGATGAAATCTAGCGCGCAGATCCAGCACCGGAACCACCGTCCCCCGAAAGTTGAGAATCCCTTCCACAATGGAGGGAGCTTGGGGAAGAGGGGTGATGGTTACGGCCCGAATGGTCTCAATGACGTCAACCACAGGGAGACCGTATCTTTGGTTCTCCAATTCAAAAACGAGGATTTCTTTGTAGGAATCATCAAATTTAGGGGCCACGAATTTACGCCTCGAAGGATGGCTGATCCGAAGATCGGTTAATTAATCGATTGGGCATGGGCTTCAACGAACCATAAATACTTATCCGCCGCCCGGGAAACCTGGGTGAGAATGTCCGCCGTGTCGGCGTCTTTTAATTCGTTGGCTTGGTCGATGGATTTGCGGATGGATTCTCCGAAAGAGGCCAAGGCGTGGGACAGGGCCGCCACATGCTCTTTGCCGCTGGAAATCGTCACCGGATAGACAGGCAGGCTTGACCTCTTATCAACGGGTCCTAAGGTTCCCACGGCGATGCCTCCCAATTGAACAATTCTTTCCGCGATGAGATCCACGTAGGTTTCCGCGTCCTCCGAGACTTTATCGAACAACTCGTGCAAGGCGATAAAACTGGGCCCTTTCACATTCCAGTGGGCCTGCTTGGACTGGAGGGTCAAGTCGATCGAATCCACCAGACGGTCCTGCAGCAGCGCGGCTATTTGAACTCTTACCTTCTCGGGTAAATTATTTTTCGTCGGATGCATAGCTCCCTCTTTTCAATTAAATTTTCAGTCCTCATCCACCAGCACAAACTGGGATTTCAAGGCGCCGCAAGAGGGGCAGGAGCTCAAAACCCACTTGCTTCTCTGCTTCAGCTCCCCGCACTTCAAGCATTTCCATAAAATTTCGGTCTGATCGGCGGTGGCGTCATAGAGATAATTTCGATCGGCTAGGTCCGGCGTCAAAATAGGCATTTTGTCCTCCCCACGCATCAACCTAAATATAGGAAAGCCCCACCAAAAAAGTGACGAGGCTGTTCTTAACCTTTTGATCCGCACTCAACTCCATCACGCCCATTTCATACCGGCCGCTGACGAAAACTGCGGAAAAATTTACCTGGATCCCCGCGACCAAGCCCAGGTCAAAATGGTCGATGGTCTTAGGAACGCCCTGAGACGCCACAATGTCACCAAACGCCGGACCCAGCAGCAGGCCCGGATTGAAAGCCGGCGTCCCGAAAGTGATATTCAACAGAACAGGAATTTCAACATAATCCAGCTGGTAAAAACTTCCGTTAAACCTTCCGCCCTTTTGTTCATAAAGAATTTCGGGCTGAAGCGCCGCGAAGGCCCCTAACGGCAAATTTAAGAAGGCTCCTCCCGCGATTCCCAAGCGGGAGCCGAACATATCACGCGCGGCATCACCATACAGGTTTGAGAGATCGATCCCCGCCTCAACCCCGAGGCGCGGCGCAAGAGTCGCCGCCCCCCGCTCATCAGCCGCGGCGCGGGAACCGCCCAGGATAAAAAAAACAACGCACCAGGCGGCCAGAATATTTTTTATGATTTTTTCATTTTTAAAAATCTCCAACTTAAAACTCCCGGCTTCTAAAAATTCCAGTGCCTCCGCCGCTCAACCCGCTAAGCGACCGCGCGGGTCACTTGAAGGACTCCGGTAAACCGCCGCTGCACTTCGGTCCAGTCAATGATTTTCATGAAGGCTTCAATATAATCTTTCCGGTCCGTGCCGTAATCCGCCAGGTAGGCGTGCTCAAAAACGTCATTAACCAACAGGTTCACCGAATAAAAAAGATGGCCGGTTTCATGTTCATTGATCCATATGTTAAAAAGGTTTTTTCCTTCCGGATCCCAAGCCAATACCGCCCAGCCGATTCCCCGGAGGCTGGAGACCGCCTTAAAATCTTTCTCCCAGGCCGCGATCGAGCCGAAGGACTCGGTGATCTGCTTGCCGAGATCGGATCGGACGTCCAAGGGATCCGGTTCTTTGGTCATATTCCCAAAATAGGCCTCGTGAAGCCGCATGCCGTTGAATTCCCAGGCGAACCTTCTTTTAACTTCCTCGTAGCCTTGGGTTTCTTTATCCTCCCCGTTTAAAAAATCGATCATTTTATTCAGATGGGCCACATAGCCTTCATAAAGTTTGAAGTGGGCCTTCAAGAGCTTGGTGCTGAATCCCCGGATCCCCAGGAGGCGATCATAGTTTTTGGCGATGTAAGACATTTTTATTTCCTTTCTAAAATGGAATCGGCCCGCGGACATCCGAGGGCCGAAAAGCTCAACCGGATAAAGCCCGGTTTACATAAATGAGATTCCCGCCATCAGAGTGAAGGTGCCGTTTTGAATTTTCGTGTCCGAGTTCAAATCCGTTAAACCCACTTCATAGCGCGCGCTCAGTAAGAACACGGGAATACCCAATTCGGCTCCCAGGATCACGCCGACATCCCCTTGGTTGACCGTCGCCACGCCATAGCTGCCCACATTGGCGCTGAAGGACGGGCCCAGGATCACGCTGAACGGCCCAATCAGGGTGACATCCAGCAGAACCGGAACTTCCACGTAATCCAAGCGGTAGTCGTTGTCATTGATCTTGCCGCCTTTTTGCTCATAAAGAAGCTCGGGCTGAATTGCCAGGATGGGGCTGAAAGGCAGATTCAAGAATAGCCCTCCCACAAACCCCAGGCGCGAAGCGTAAACGCTGTCCACTGTCGGGCCGTTGAAGCTGGATAAGTTAATCCCGCCCTCCACACCGAAATGCGCCGACGGAACCGCCGGCGTTTCATCCGCCATCGCGAACGAACTTCCCAACACAAACAGAGACAAACAACCGACCAACAAAGTTATTTTTTTCATTTCCCTATCTTTCTTCCTGCTTTTATTTTTACACACGGCCAAATTAAAGCGCCGGACTTTAAAAAATTAGACCCGGCCCCTTTGAAAAAATCCAATCACCAGAAAAATCAGGGCGATCACCAGCAAAATATGAAGCATGCCGCCCATCGTGTAGGAACTGACAAAGCCAAAAAGCCAAAGAACCACCAGCACCGCAGCGATCGTAAATAACATGAGGAAATTCCTTTCGTTTCAAAATTTACAAATAAATGTGCGCGCCCACTTCAGGATAGAAATAAAAAGTCGTCAGGCCGCCCGTGAAAAACCAAAGGGTCGGAACCACCTGGAAATAAAGATCCACCGGGAAATTCCGCTTGTCGAAGATGTAGGAAAGCCCCACCGGCAGGCGTCCCGCGAACTGAACGGAGTTTTCAAGCAAAATGTCTCCGCCCAATCCGATATAAAAAGGCAATCCGCCGTTTTCCACATGGACGATGTCGAAATTGTGCCAGAGATAATCCAGCTGCAGGATCGCCGCCCCGCCATTGTTGAACTTCACCGCCGGTTGGAACGCGTTCACGCTGTCGGCCCATAACTTGCCCGAGATTCCCCAAGCGCCGGGATCCCCCAATTCAATCCCCAAGCCGAAATTACCGCCGTCATAGGTCGGGCGATAACCCGAATCCGCCCATGAACCCGCCGTCAGTGAAAACATCCCGGCCGCCATCACGGCAACCGATAAAACCTTTTTAAAACTTGAAAACATAATTCCTCTTTTCTTGGTTGTGCTGGTTAACGAACGACTTAGTTTGAAACCGTGGACGCGGCGGTTGCCGGGGCCTTTGCGTCTGTCCCTTCCGTGGGAAATCC
The DNA here is from genome assembly GCA_964531065.1 of uncultured bacterium. Classification (GTDB taxonomy): domain Bacteria; phylum Oederibacteriota; class Muellerivitia; order Muellerivitales; family Muellerivitaceae; genus PALSA-1180. The sequence continues at coordinate 4,133 of CAZHFP010000102.1, read as the reverse complement.
CGCCTCGGACCATTCCTTGATCCCCCCGGGGTAGTCGTTGGCCTTAAAACCATTTTCCCGCAAAGCCTTGGCAGCGTTGGGACCCGCTTGACAGGTCACGCCGGCGCAATAGGTGATAAAAAACTTGTCTTTTCCATATTTTTTCTCGACCGCCTGGGCAAAATCCCCGGAATTTTGTCCCAGGGGAATATTTTCCGAACCCGTGATATGCAGCTTGGCGTAATCGGACTCCGGCAGAACGTTTAATATCATGACGTTAAAGTCCTTCATCTTGTCCTTCACCGCTTCCTTAGTCATCGGCATGCTGACACCTCTTTTTAATTTTTCGCCTTACTTCCACACCTGTTAAAGCAAGGAACATGCCGCCAAAATTCCCCGGGGCGGCAGGCCCCCTCCTCGGGGTTCTCCACGAAACAACGCTTTTAAGTCTTGCGGAAATTGAGGGAAGAGGGCTTTAAAGAGCCGTCTATCAAAACGAGAGAAGTCGATCCTCATTTTGATTCTCTTGGAGCGGTTCGGAGTATCGAAAGCGGTCAAAATGATTTTAAAAGCCGGAAGCGCTCTTTTTTTGAGGCTTGGCGGAGAAGGATTTTCAGCCGCACCGAACCCATCAAGTTTTTAATGCGACGCGCATCTAATCATCCGCGAAGGGCCCATCAAAAAAACCGCCGGGCTTCCAAATAATAAACGCCTTAAATCCTCTTTCAAGACCGGGCCCGCCATTGGTTCAAGCTTTCAGGACTACCTTCAAGGCCTTTTCCTTGGCCGCATTTGCGAAAGTCTCATAAGCCTTAACCACATCGGCCAGCTGAAAGGTATGAGTTCCCATTTTTTTGGCGTCCAATTTTCCCGAGAGTAGAATTTTCAAGAGCATGGGCGTTGTCGCCGTGTCCACCAACCGGGTGGTAATGGCGATATTGCGGTCCCACAGTTTTTCCAAATGCAATTCCACCGGCTTTCCATGCACTCCGATGTTGGCGATCCGTCCGCCGGGCGCGATGATGTCTTGGCAGGTCGCGAAAGAAGAAGGAACGCCGACGGCCTCAATGGCCACATCTACGCCCTCACCCTGAGTCATTGCCAGAACCTTCTCCACCGCCTTACCGTCCGTACTGTTGACGGTTTGAGTGGCCCCGAAAGCCTTCGCCACCTGAAGCCGGTTTTCATCCATGTCGATCATGATGATTTCCGCGGGGGAATAAAACTGCGCGGTCATCAGCGCGGAGAGTCCGATGGGACCGGAACCCACGATGGCCACCTTATCTCCCGGCTTCACCTGCCCGTTCAAAACGCCGCACTCGAAACCGGTGGGGAAAATATCGGAAAGCATCACCAACGCTTCCTCGGGAATTCCCGCCGGCGCCGCGTATAGGCTGTTGTCGGCGTGGGGAATGCGGACGTATTGGGCCTGGGTGCCGTCGATCAAATAACCTAAAATCCACCCGCCGTCGCGGCAATGGGAGTACATGCTCTTTTTGCAATAATCGCATTTCCCGCAAGAAGTAACGCAGGAGATAATCACCTTATCCCCTTTTTTGAATCGGGATACGCCGGCCCCTACTTCCTCGACAATACCGATTCCCTCATGGCCGAGAATTCGTCCGTCTGTGACGAGGGGTAAATCTCCCTTCAGGATGTGCAGGTCCGTGCCGCAAATGGTGGAGGTGGTGATCCTCACGATGGCGTCGCCTGGTTTTTGAATCGCCGGCTTGGGTTTGTCTTCCCAGGTCTTTTTCCCCGGCCCGTGATAGACCAAGGCTTTCATTACGGCTGTTTTTTTGTCTTCCAAGATGACGGTTGTCATATCAACTCCTTTATTTTTTTAGTGGCCAAGCATCCGGCGGTTCTCCGGCAAGAAAACCGGAACATCCAATAACCAATTTTTAAAAAGTTAAAATTTCAAAGTCTTTCCAGAATTTCGAAACTTGTCCGTCTTCATTCGTTTCTTAGGGAGCGGGCTCGGTAACGGTATTGGAGGACAAGATCACTTGATCCGTTTCGGATAAAGCCCGTCCTTCCAGCAAGGTTCCGGCGCTCAAAGTGATGGGGCCATGTGCGATAATGGTTCCCTTGAAAATCGCGGCAGGGTTTAAGAAGCAAAAACTTCCCACCTGCCAAAAAACATTGGAAGCCTTCGCTCCGCCCGCTAAGTGAACCTGCCGACCGGAAGCGGTTGTCAGAGTCGAAATAATCTGGAAAATAAAGACGCCGTTCGGGTCTCCCAGTGCGTCCAGGGTGAGATCACCGGACGTAATTTCCAGTGAACTGCTGGATTTATAGAGTCCGGGGTAAATCCTTTGCCCTCCCAAATCACCCGTTACGGTGGCGGGAGCCGTACGAAAAGCGGCATCGTCATAAGCCGTGGCCAAATCTCCCTGAGCGGTCGCTGCAATCGTATCTGTGAGATGCTCTTCCCCGCCGCAACTCAAGAAAGGGGTTCCCGACAGGGAATTGCCCGGGGATATTCCCAAATTTCCGCAAAGGGTGGTTGGTCCGCTACTGGCAACGGCCGAACCTGCCAAGACCACAAAACTGCCGGCCGATCCAAGATTCACGGCCGTTTGAGCGGTTTGAGGCGTCGCGGTCGCGGCAGGAACCGCCGTCGCCGTGGGGCCGCCGGTACCCGATTGCCCCGAACCCGCGGGACCCGAAGGCGTTTTTTTAACATCATTGCATCCCATCATCACGGCGGCTGAAATCCACGACATTAAGAGAAGAGACCCGATCATCATTTTCAATTTTCTTCTCCTAAAATCATTCTTGAACCCACAAAAGACGCTTCCCGTTCAGGAGAGACGTTGAACCGCTCTCCCACTCAGGGCAAGGTGACTGGATATTCTTTGTCGTCAAATCGTTTCACAATCAGCACGTTTTCGGCTGGATTCCCCGGAGAACCCTGGCTAATGACCTGGATGGCGTAGGTAAAATCACCGTCCACGATCGGGACCCGCCCGTTCCCATCGCTGATGCCCTCGGTCAAAAAATCCGCGCCGTTCAAGTCCCCGTTATCGGACTTGGACCAATAAACATAGGTTTTCACCTTGGCTCCCGGCAACGGGTTTCCTTTCCCATCGGAAAGTTTCACGAAACGCTCTTTGGGTTTTCGAAAATTCACCATCAAGGAACTCTTTTGGCCTCTCGACACCGCTGCTATTTTGCTACGGGGAAAGGAAACGACCACGTTTTTCCCCAATCCATCCGTTTCCGTTCCGATCCAATGGATCGGATTGGAGACGATCGAGGCGTAGCCCGGGGCTTTCAGATACACATAGGCCCGATCCATATTTTTAAGGCGGCTCACACCCCTGGGCCAATGGGTCCTCAGCCAGGAAGCGTCCAAGGGAAGGTCCAGTCCGACCGGAGAAATTTCCAGGGGCAATTTATCGACATAGCTCCCCGACACCAAAACCAGCGTGGCGGTGGTCACCTTGACTTCCTGCCCCTGTCCGTCCTGGAAATCCAGGTGAATTTGGGTGGGCTCGGCAGAAAAAACTTTTGTCCCAACGAAAAAAGAGGCAGCGAAAAGAAGCAGGCAGGCGCCCATAAACTTAAGAATGCTTAAAAAATTCGATTTCATAATTTCTCCTGGTCTTTGATGAGGCTTTACTTGACGGCTGAACATTTCGGCTTGGTGGTCCGCTGCCCCGGGGCTAAGTTTTAACGCAGCCCCCTGAAGGCTGCCTCTTAATCCCGAAGCTTGCTGTGGGACCTGGTTTGATTAGGTTTTCATGATGTGTTTGCCGGCCGCCCTGCTTTTCACCGGACCCTTGCCGCCGGTTCGTTTCGAAGCCCGTTTTTTCGCGGCTACCATCCTCGCGCCTCTGGTTTTTTTCGCCATGGTTCATTTCCTTTATGAAAGTCGGTTGATGATCTGGGAAATGATTAAAGCAAGTAATGTGCCTTGATCCCCGAATCCCTCCCGTGAAAAGAGCCGAGGTAAATTGGAAATTTTTTAGCCGCAGGCTGAAAAATCCAAAGGCAATCCCGTCCTAAACCAAACTGAGAAAATCCGCTATCAAATTGAGAGGAGCCTTCCTATCTTCTTATTAAACGCGCCCTGTTTTTACCGCCGCATCAGGTACTATGACTTTGAGGCAAATCGGATCCGAGGGCCCTTTCACCCTTCCGTATCT
>CAZHFP010000101.1:1901-9968 GCA_964531065.1 uncultured bacterium | reverse complement strand
CCAGTTCCAGCCAGCGCTTTAAAAGGCGGATTTGGGTGGATTTCCCCGATCCGTCTAAGCCCTCCACGGCGATCAGTTTGCCTTCAATTTCTTTAGGTGTTATTTTTTCCTTGGACATGACGCCTAGCTCCTCACTGAAAATTTGACTTTGAAGACTTTTTCGAACAAATCGCATTTTTTTAACAGCGACCACTTTTCCAGAAGCATGTTGCCCTGGCCCACCAGATGGATCGAAAAATTCGGCCTCTTAAATTGGATCTTGAAGCTTTGGACTTTTGAGGAGTGGTCGTGGTCCATGGCGTCGGCCACGCGGAGCAGTGCGGCCAATTTCATGACCAAAATCCTGTCTCTCGGAAGGAGCGGCCGGTAATTTTCGTGGGTTAGTTTTGGCATGGCCTTGCGGTGATACCGGGAGATGTTGGCGATCAACTCCACTTGCTCAGCCTTCAGACCGATGATGGGAGAAGATTTTATTAAGTAATAGGAATGCTTGTGGTGGCCGGCGTAATTCACGAACTGGCCGATATCATGCAATTGGGCGGCCGCTTCTAAAATAAGCTTGTTCTCGTCGCCCAGGCGGTGAAGCTTTCTCGTCTTGTCGAAGAGGTCAAGGGAAAGGCGGGTTACGGTGTTGGCGTGGGCCTCATCGTAGGAATATTTCAAACCTGTTTGCCGGACCGATCCCATCACCTCGTCCCGGTGGATCGGGCGCTTGCCGGTCAAAAGCTCTGAGACCATGTCGATCAAGAGACCTTCCTTGACCCCCACATGGGGTACGTAAACCCGGCTGACCTTGGCTGTCTGCATGATTTTTTGTAATACCAGGGAAGCCGGAAGGATGACGTCGGCTCGATCGGGCCGGAGGCCCAGGCGCACGATACGTTCATCGTAGGAAAGCTTCCGCAGCCGGGTAATGAGGCGATCCAATTCGGCTGCCGTGACGTAGGCCGGGTCCTTCACGTGAAGGAGCTTTTCTTTCAGGTCGGCGAGGGCGTCCAGATTGCCTCCGGTCCCAACGCAAACATCGATTTTTTCGCCGGGGAGCTTTTGATTAAACCGCTTTCGGGCGGATTCGGTATATTCCTGTACCATCTGGTTGAATTTTTTCTCGCCGTACTTTTTCTGCTCCAATACCTGCAGGAGCCGAACCGCGCCCATTTGGAAGCTCTCCGCCGCCAATATCTTGCTGTTGCGGGCCAGGGTGATTTCCACACTGCCGCCGCCGATGTCGATCAGCATGGCGGTCTTGCCTTCGAGCACTATTTTTTTGGAAACCGCCAGATAAACCAGGAGGGCTTCCTCCTCGGAAGTAATGGGTTTCAACTCGATGCCGGTGGCTTGCTGTATTTTTTTGATGAAGGCGTCCCGGTTGCGCGATTCCCGGAGGGCGCTGGTGGCCACCGCCCTGGTCTTGACCACCTGGTGCTGTTCGATGACATCCTTGAAATGCCTCAAGGCGTCGATGGATTTTTGCGTAGTCGCTTTGGAGATCGAGCCCTTGGTGAAGACGTCCTGACCCAGGCGCACGGCCTCACGCAGATCCTCCACGACATGGAGCTTGCGGTTATGGTCCATGAAACCAATGGCTAATCTCATGGCGTTGGAGCCAACGTCAATCGCGGCAAGGGTCGGCATGGCGGTCCTTTTGGGTATTGGAATTGTCAGCCTTGAAAACCTAGGTTTGGCCGACAAGATTTTAAAACGGCGCGATTGACTTTATAAGTCAATCGCGGGTCTTTAGGTTAATTGTTTGTTAAATACAGGACAAGTGGGGTTCGTTTTGCCTGTTTTTATTGGGGTTTTGTCCTGATGGAGCCTCCATCAGGCTCAGGCTGAAAGGCTTCCGGCGATCTCCTCGATTTCATTCTCCAGTTGCAATTTGGCGGATTCCAGTCTTTTTCTCCGTTCGTTGGTGATTTTGGGATATTCGAGCCCTAGGTGGGTGATGGTACCGGTCAGGATATCGGCCACCAAACTGCGGGAGGCCCACTTGTGATTCGAAGGAATAATATACCAGGGCGCCCATTCGGTGGAGGTGGCGGCTAGAGCGTCCTCATAAGCCCTCATATAGTCATCCCAATAGGCCCGCTCGGGGAGGTCTGAATCGGAGAATTTCCAGTGCTTTTCCGGATTATTCAAACGCGCCAGGAGCCTTTGGCGTTGTTCTTCCTTCGACATATGCAGGTAGAACTTCAAAACGATGATTCCATTGCGGGTCAAATGTTTCTCGAAATGGTTGATATCGCTGTAGCGGTGTTTCCAGATATTTTCACCCTTAATTCCAGGGGGGAGTTTTTGGTGGTCCAGGTAATCGGGATGGACCTTCACCACTAGTACATCCTCGTAGTAGGAACGGTTGAAAATGCCGATACGCCCCCTTTGGGGCAGGGCTTTCATGTATCGCCAAAGAAAATTATGGTCCAGCTCATCGGGGGTCGGTTTTTTGAAATTATGCACTTGGCAGGCCTGGGGATTGAGGCCGGACATCACATGGCGAATGATGCCGTCCTTGCCGGCCGCGTCCATGGCCTGAAGGATGACGAGCACGCCGAATGTGTCTGAGGCCCACAGGAGGTTTTGGGCGTCGGCCAGATTTCCCAAGTTTCGGTTAAGGATTTTTTTCGCCAGCTTTTTGACCCTCTCCTCGCCGAAGCGGTCCAGCAGGTCCTTATGGGAGGCCCAGCCCGGATCCAGGTTTTTGAGGTAGAGGGGTTTTCCTGGCTTTACGATAAATTTATTTAAGAATTTTTTTTGGATCATGGCGTCTCTCCTGGCAGGATGTGGGAAGCATTATGCGGGGAAAAGGGAATCAGGAGGGAGGGGGAACAAAGGTTTTACGTAAAAGTTACAATGGGAATCGGGGGGCTGCGGCTTGGGCTTGGCGGGGGATTTAAACTTTTTCCCTGAAACCTTGAAAGTCCGATTCCACCTGGGCAGCGTAGGCCAGCGAAATATCGACCATCAATTTCCGGAATGCTGATTTATTTCCGCGAATGTTGTCGAAAGCCTTTTTTGCGAAGGAGTCCTTGGCCCGGCAATGGGCCCGGGCCAGGACCGCTCCCATCTGGTAGGCGGAGCTGTCATCCAATAGCTCCAACGGCAGACGGTCCTTGAAGGGCGATCTTTCCCGGACGGTGAAATCACCTTCCTTTAGTTCCAATTGTCCCAGCCAAGGGTCCGGATGGCGGGTCAGGGCCCGGTTGGCCAAGTCCACCCGAAGCGCCTGGTTATCGCCGCAAAGTTCACGGGTTTTGCGGCGGGATTTTTTCGATAAATAATTCCAGGCGCTGGGCTCCACCTGCTGTTTGATATCAAGGATCCGGTAGGGGTCTGCCCCGTTTTCTTTCACCCGGACCAGGGCGTAGTAGCGGCGGAGCCCCTCGGACCCAATCCCGGCGTTCAAACGGCGGGCCAAATCCTGGACCTCGAAGACCCTGGGTTTTTCCATGGGCCAGGGTCTCAACTCTTGGGCGTACCGGACCAGACCTTTTTCCAGCTTCTTGGCGGTTTCTTTAGGAACGACTTCTAAGTCGGGATTGCTCGGAAGCTTGAAGCGTAAGCCTTCTTTTCCCGTTTTGGTCCATCTTTCCAGCAGGGTGGGGAAACCGAGATGTTTTCGAGAGTGAGCCAGAAAATGCCGGAGGGATTGGGAGGATTGTTCCTCGTCCCAAGGAGAGTTGCGGAGGTTGTCGTACCAGCGGCAGCTTTTCAATTCGCACCAATAGCCCTTGACGCAGGATTCCGCCAAGCGGGCGGCGTTTTTAGGATTTTTTTTGTTTTGCGGACCCGCCAGAACCAGGCTGACGCCCAAACGCCACAGGTCGAATTGGTAGTCAGCCATGACGCTTTCGTCGAAATCATTGACGTCATAAACCAAACGCCCCGTTGGGTCGGTGAAACAGCCGAAGTTATCGCAGTGGAGGTCGCCGGAAATCCAAATTCTTGTTCCTTTTCCGCCGCCATAGGCGTCCAGCAGTGAGCCGTTCCCGAAGTCTGCCCAGAATAAATGGTTGGTTCCCCGGAAAAAAGAGAAAGGGGATTGGGACATGAGGGTGAATTTTTTCTCGCGAAACCGGGGTTCGAGCTTGCGGTTGAAATGACGGATTTGTTCCCTTACCCAGGCTGGACGGGGCTTAACGGCGCGGGGAGAGCTGTCTTCGTTTAAAGTGAATGTTTCCACAAAAGGATTCTACCTCAAGGAATCTCGATCCCCGACCATTCCAATGCAAAAGAATTGTAACTTTTTTAGCGGTGATGCCCGGGAAGAGGGGTTAAAATTGTCCGGTTGATCCTTATTCATCCGGGGAAAGGCAATTCCATGAAAAAGTCCGCCATTCTTTTAGCCCTTGTGGTTGGAGTGCTGGGATCGGGGGCCGCCACCGCCGAGCTGGGCGCCGGATCGGGAAATCCCTCCGCGAAGACGATGGTGAAAAAAGGCAAAGCCGCTTTAAAAGCAGGCAAGTTGGAGGAGGCTTTTGATTGGTTTTTGAGAGGTGCGCAAAAAGAGGATCCCGCGGCCGAGAACATGGCGGGGAAGTGCTATGAAAACGGTATGGGAACGGACAAGAGCGTGAGGGAAGCCGTGACCTGGTATAAAAAATCCGCCCTTCAAGGCTACGCCGACGGCGAAAACAATATGGCGAACTGCTATGTGCATGGAATCGGCGTGAGAAAAGACGACCTGGAAGCCTTCAAGTATTACCACATGGCCGCGACTCACGGCAGTTCGGCGGCGGCTTACAACCTGGGTTACATTTATGAATTGGGTGTCGGAGTTCCCAAAAACCTAGACGCCGCCAGGCATTTCTATCGGATGTCCGCGAAAAAAGGCTACACCCTGGCCCAAAGCCGGCTGAGGCAGATGGAACGGTAGTTGTCCGCTTTCAGCTTGAAAGGCTTTAACTGACGACGGATTGCGGACGACGGACGACCGAAGTTTTTCCCCAACCTTAACTACCTCTTTACATCCCTGAAACAGCTATTTCTTATCCTAAGCATCCCTAAACGGGAGAGAAGGTAAGAAATGGTCCAGCAATTTATTCAACAAGTCAACCACTGGGACGCCCGAGTTTTCGGGAAAGTCTTCGGCGACGCCCAGCGAAAAGCCTGGAAGAAATTTTTCTACATCTTGTCCCGCAGCGCGGACAGTTATTCCTGCGCCTTGATGGGCCTCGTTTGGGTTTTGGCCAAACCTTCCACGATTCCTTATGTGATGGCGGGGATCTTCGCTTTCGCGATGGAACTCTTCCTTTATTACATCATTAAGAAAAACATCAAACGTCCCAGGCCCCACCGGAAGATGGCGGGAATCCAATGCCTCATCGCGCCTCCGGATGAATTTAGTTTCCCCTCGGGCCACACCGCGGCCGCCTTTCTCATGTCCAGTTTGATAGCGCTGGCCTTTCCGGGCCTGGCTCCCCTCGCGTTTATTTGGGCCTTCTTAGTGGGGTTTTCAAGGGTTTACTTGGGGGTTCATTATCCGACCGATGTTTTGGCGGGAATGGTTTTGGGACTGGCGAGTGCCCAGTGGGGTTTATGGATTTTGCGGCCGTTGTTTTAGGAACGAGGAAAAGGAAATTTTTATGGTAACCAAAATGAAAAGGAAGCCCAAAACGGGTCTGAGGACTGGACGGGACGTTAAGAAAAAACCGAAGTCTTCATCGAAAGTAAGCATGTTTCGTTGGCTGAAAAAATCGATGTTGGGTAAAAGCCACGCCCAATCCATGGATCTGCTGGATCGATGGATTTTGAAGAAAAACCCCCTGGGCTTGTTCCTTTGAAAATTCCCCTGAATGTTAACACCGATTTTACTTTGGTGAAACGTGGGCAGAGGGTTGCTCGGTTAACCTTCGCCCGTTATTTTTGAGATAGCTGGATCTTCTCCACACTCCCCGACGCCCACCTGAAGCCGATGAAGTTCCCGTATTCGGGAAAAAATTAAAACTTAAGGAGCAGATATGAAAAGGTTTTGGTTGTTCGCGCTGATGCTGGCTGGGTCGTTGGCGGTCCTGACCGCTCCGGCCATGGCCAAGGGAGATGAGGGGGATGATTCCTCCGATTCGTCGATGGAAGATGTGAATTCGGCGATTGGGGCCCTGTCGGCCCGGGTCGCGGACACTGAAAAGCAATTGGGGCTGAAGTTCTTCGGTGACGTGCGCCTCCGCTACGCCTACCAAACCCAGGACCAAAGCGATTATCCTGGCGCCCTTAAGGTCGCTGGTAATAATGGAGTAGGAAGAATCGCGGATAAGGGCATCGGCCGCTACCGGGCCCGCTTGGGAGTTAAGAAAACCTCCGGGGATTTCACTGGCGCCTTGAGGATATCCACGGGACAAACCAACTCAAACAATGGTTCCGTTGCCACTGCTGGCGGGTTGGTCAGCAACCCCAACAGCGAAAACCAGACCTTTGACAATGGGTTCGGCGATCCCGCTATTGTGATCGACCAGGCCTATTTAAATTATGAGCCCGACTTCCTCCAGAAGCACCTCAAGGTAACGGTCGGAAAAATGCCGAATCCCTTGACCACTACGCCCATTATGTGGGACCCGGATATCAACCCGGAAGGCGCTTTGGTCGAATTGTCCAAGGATGATTTCAAGTTCCGTGCGGCTTATTTTGATCTGGTTGCGACAGGCGGCACGACGAGCAAAGCCAATGGCAACGTGATTAACAACCAATTGGGAAGCGATGAGTTTATGGCGGATTTCCAAGCGGCTGAGATGTTTGGGATCGACAAGGATACCAATATCCAACTGACTGCCGGTTACGAGTACATTCCGAACACAACGATTTTGGCGGGCGGCGGTCCTGGTGGTGAAAATATCGGCCCCATGTCCCCTTTAGCAACCCAAAACAAGCCGGTGGGGACGAACGTCTGGGACTTCGGAAAAGTTATTCCCGACTTCCAAGTGGTTGAAGGCATCTTGACGGTCAACCACAAGCTGGGAGATGTTCCCTTGAAGTGGACCCTGCACGTGACCGACAACCTGGATTCGTTCAATCTTCCGAACAACTTGTCCACTGCCGGACCCGTGACTTCGGTCGTAAACACGAAGGCCAAGCTGGGATACAGCACCCTTTCCAACCAATATGCCTGGTTCTTGGGGTTAAATATCAATTCGATCAAGGCGAAGGGTGACTTTGCCGGCATGGTGGCTTTGGGTTATGTCGAGCCGAACGCCCAGATGTCCAACCTGGTCAACGACGACGCCAACTTCACCAACTCGGAATACTTAACCGAGCAGTTTTCCTACGGCTTGGAGGACAATGTGACGTTTCTCTTGACCTCCTGGCAGTTGAACCACATTTACTACGCCTATTTGGGAGCCCCGAACCTCACGCTGGGCGGAACCAGCCGGGCGACTGAAGTGGTGGCTTTCGCGGACGTGCTTTTTAACCTGTAAGGTTTGATTCGTAGGGGCCGCCCGCCCTTCAGGGAGGCGGGTTGGCCCCTCTCTCCCCCCATCTTTACCGGGGTGATTAGTTAACACGGATGTAACAAAAGATGTTGATGTGAATGTTTAAAATCAAATAAAAGAGGAGCCACAAAATGATGAAATGCATGAAAAAAATTCTGATCGGAGCCTTGGCCGGCGTGGTCTTGACCGGCGCCAGCGTCGCCCAAGCCGCCTCGCTCAACGGGGCTGGGGCCACTTTCCCCTACCCGATCTATTCCAAATGGTTTTATGAGTACAGCAAAAGCAACGGCGTGCAGATCAACTACCAATCGATCGGCTCGGGCGGCGGTATCCAGCAATTGACCAACGGTACGGTCAATTTCGGGGCCTCGGACGCTCCGATGACCGACGACCAGATGTCCAAGGTGAGCGCGGGGGTTTTGCATTTCCCGACCGTCGCCGGGGCCGTGGTTTTGGCCTACAACCTGGAAGGCGTCTCGAGCGGGTTGAAGTTATCGCCCAGCGTTTTGGTGGACATCTATAGCGGGGTCATCACCAAGTGGAACGACCCGGCGATCGCAGATTTGAACTCGGACACGAAACTGCCGGATTTAAATATCACCGTGGCCCATCGTTCGGATGGAAGCGGAACCTCGAACATCTTCAC
>CAZHFP010000101.1:0-1801 GCA_964531065.1 uncultured bacterium | reverse complement strand
ATCTGCGGATTCACCTGGCTGTTGGTTTATAAGTCCTACGACGCCTCCACTGGCAAGACCATCGCTGATTTCCTGAAATGGTATTTGACGGAAGGCGAGTCCATGGCCAAGGACCTGTACTACGCTCCCTTGCCGGAATCGTTGGTCAAGAAGGTCATGGCGAAAATCGGGATGATCAAGTACTAAAAACCAGTTCAAAGTGAGTCAGCGTTGAATCCAACAGCGGAAATGACATCGGGCGGGAGGGCTGAAGCCAAGGCCCCCCCGCTTTTTTCAGGAGTGAAAAGCGCCCTGGCGGACCGGTTGTTTTATGGTCTCACGGCGTTTTTCGCTTTTTTAATTATGGCCCTGGCGGTGCTGACGGCCTTTACCCTTTGGCAAGCCTCGGGTGCCTCGATTCACAAGATGGGATGGTCCTTTTTAACGAGCAGTGATTGGGATCCGGTGAATGAGGTTTTTGGATCTGTGCCTTTCGTCTATGGAACAATCGTTTCTTCTTTTCTCGCTTTACTCATCGCCCTGCCTTTCGGCTTGGGCATCTCGCTTTTTCTCACCGAATTGGCCCCGCAAAGCCTGAGGGATCCGGTGGCCTTCATGGTGGAAATCCTCGCGGCTATTCCCAGTGTGGTTTACGGCTTGTGGGGTATTTTTCTGCTGGCCCCCTTCATGAGAGTCCATGTGGACCCAGTCCTTATCAAGTACATCGGCGCTCCGTTTTTCAAGGGACCCACGACAGGGCTCTCTCTTTTTACGGCCGGTGTCATCTTGGCAATCATGATCCTTCCCACTATTACAGCCATCAGCCGGGAAGTTTTCGAGGCCGTGCCCAACGCCTATCGCGAGTCCTCCAAAGCCTTGGGCGCCACCAACTGGGAAACCATTCAACTGGCCGTGATTAAACCTTCCAAGGTGGGACTCTTGGGAGCCATCATGCTGGCTTTGGGCAGGGCCTTGGGTGAAACCATGGCTGTGACCATGGTCATCGGCAACCGGCCGGAAGTCTCCTCCAACCTGTTAGGGGCATCCCATAGCATGGCCAGCGTCATTGCTAATGAGTTTTCGGAGGCGGTGGGGGATATCCACATTTCCGCCTTGGCCGAGATCGGGCTTTTACTCATGGTGATCACCCTTGTTTTAAACGTAGCCGCCCATCTATTGGTTTGGGCGACCACTTCCAAATTTCAGAGGTAGGAAAAATGTTCGATTATCAAACCCGGCGGCGTTTAGTGGATCGTCTCATGGTGTTTCTTTGCGGGGCGGCGGCAGCGGTCGCTATGATCCCGCTTCTGAGTCTTTTGCTGTACGTCCTGACCCAGGGGCTTCATCGGCTGGATTTCACTTTTTTTACCCACCTGCCCACCCCCGTCGGGGTTGAGGGCGGCGGAATGGCTAACGCCATTGTGGGAACCTTGACCCTGGTGGCGATCGCCTCTTGCGTGGGACTGCCGATCGGAATCCTGGCCGGTGTTTACCTGTCCGAGTTTGGTAAAAAAGGAAAATTCGCCTGGATGGTTCGGTTTACCGCCGATGTTCTTTCGGGGGTTCCCTCCATTGTGACAGGGATCGTGGCTTATACTCTGATTGTTAAGACGATGCATCATTTTTCAGCTCTCGCCGGGGGAGTGGCCCTTGGGTTCATGATGATTCCCATTACCACCCGTACGACAGAGGAATTGGTGAAGATGGTGCCCCATTCCATCCGCGAAGCTTCTTGGGCCTTAGGCGTTCCTCAATGGAAGACTATTTTAAGCATTGTCATTCGTACGGCGAAAAATGGAATTTTGACCGGGGTGCTTTTGTC